>JASFGZ010000228.1:0-7358 GCA_050123495.1 Desulfobacterales bacterium | reverse complement strand
CCGCCCGGTACAGGGGATCCGAACCACCCGGATGTTGGCCGGATATTCCATCCGGCCGACCCCTGCCAGGTCGGCGGCACCGTAGCTGCACCAGTTGCACAAAAAAGCAACGATTTTGGGTTCCCATTCGGACATGGTTTTGTTCTCCTTTATCTGGCTACCGGATAAGCCCGTAGCGCAAAAATACGCCGTCAATGGCAAATGCCGATGACCCCAGCTTGGTATGGCATTTTACAGAGAAACTTTCGGCGTTTAAAGGGACTTTGAAAAATTGCTCGCTTGCCGATATCGTTGGGTATGATGGCGCTTGCCAGCTTGATCAGATCGGTCTCAATTACATCCCGGCCAATGATTAGAAGTGGTTTCAAAGCTTCAGATCAGGTTCAAGGATCCCCGCAAATTGCGGGATTTCACAAGAGATCTAAATATATCAAGGTGCTCAAAAGGCGCAGGCCGTCCGAGAAAGCGCAGCATACATGGGTATGTGAGCATTTATCGGAAGCTGGTGCTGCACCACAGCCAATAAAATCAGACGCGAATCCTGCTTGCGGGTCAACGCAGCCATTGGGCCTCAGATGGGGTTTTGAAACCACTTCTGGAAAAAGGTTGCAGGATATAAGCTTAGCGCCTGTTTGTCAATGAATTTTGACACAGGGTATGCCAAAAATAGGAACGGGGTTAGAAGCAAAATATCAATAAATATCATATTGTTAATTAATAAATAAAATCTGATCTGCCGATGGCTTTACCCATCAAAACCAGACGCTTTATCCCGGTCGATACCGGCGCTTTTGCCGACCCCCCTGAAAGACGTCTGATTGACTTTCATTCCCCACCGATGTAATTTAAATTGTCATATGCGTTCTGCGACTGAAAAGCCCAAAATAATAATTACTTGCGGTCCCACCGGTATCGGCAAGACGGCTGTCGCCGTTGATCTGGCGCAACATTTTAATGGCCAAATCATCGGGGCTGATTCCATGCAGGTCTATAAGCATATGGATATCGGCACTGCCAAACCCACTGCTGCAGAACAGAGGCGTGTTGCCCATCATATGATCGATATCGTAGATCCCGACGAAACTTTTGACGCCGCGCGATACGCACGTCTTGCCCGTGCTAAAATCTTTGAGCTTAACGAACAGAGCATTACGCCTTTTGTGGTCGGCGGAACGGGACTCTATATCAAGGCGCTCCTTTACGGCCTGTTTAACGCAGGGGTATCCGATCCGGATGTCCGAAGCAGATTAAAAGAAGAGGCAGCTGTCCATGGCAGCGAATATTTGCACACACGTCTCAGTCGATTGGACCCTGAAACTGCCCAGCGGCTGCACCCCCATGACACCTACCGCATCCTTCGAGCCCTTGAAGTCGTGGAAACGACCGGCAAGCCCATATCCCGCTATCACCGAGAGCACGGGTTTTTAGAACAACCCTTTCGGTCTTTAAAAATCGGCCTGAATATGGATCGTGCGGATTTATATGAGGGTATTAACGCAAGGGTCGATGCAATGATTTCTGCCGGGTTCGTCAATGAGGTTAGAAACCTGCTGTCGAGAGGCTATTCTGGAGATCTTAAATCCATGCAATCCATCGGTTACCGGCATATGGTTGATTATATCGAGGGGCGCCTATCCTGGGAAGAATGCACGCGAACCCTTAAGCGGGACCATCGACGCTATGCCAAACGCCAACTGACCTGGTTTGGTGCGGACCCTGAAATCATCTGGAAAGAACCGAGGCAAATAAATGCAATTAAGATGGTCATAAAAAAATTCATCGGCGCGATCTAATGGCGTGAAAATTTCGATAAAATATTGATTTTTTTTTGCTTGACACATTAATTTTAGGCTGTAGCTTAAATGATAACTAATATTAACAAACTGTAATTTTGGCGGTATGCCGATTGATGCACTGAAGAATATTTAAATTTAGCGGCCCCTTAACACGGTCTTACTAAGGGGATGTATTCCCCAGTCATGCAGTGTCGGCCAACTCCGATATAAGAATTTTTATGAATTTGGAGGCGGACATTGTCGCCAGATCTAGCTTTGCATCGTCATTATGGTCGCCTTAAAAGCGTCATCAGAAAAATTGCCCTTCGACTGAAACTCCTTATCGCCTTAGAATCTCTTTTAAGATTGGCATCGCTTTTTCTGATCGTTCTTTTAGGAAGCCTCTTTGTTCAGGGGACGAAGGAGATATCCTCATACCTTCCGTTCGTTTATTGCATCCTGGCTTTGATTTCTCTGGCTGTGGTCTTTTTCCTGGGAATCTGGAGAATCGTTTCCAGGCTGGCAACGCAAGATGTCGCCAGAGGATTTGAAGAAAAATTCCCCTGGCTGCGAGATGATGTAACAAACTCCGTTCTTCTTTACCATCAACTCAACAGTTCCTTAAAAAGCGATCATATCTCAGGGGAGTTGGTTGAAGCCCAGCTGCGGAAGACAGCTGATATGGCTTCGGGGATTCATCCAAAACAGGTCATAAACTTTAGAAGCGCATTGCCGCACCTAAAACTTCTGATCCCTCTTATGTTTGCTTTCATTGTGGTTTTTGCCCTGGAACCTTCATTTCCTGGCCGCTCACTCGCTTTTATTTTTGATCCATTGTCTGCGCTGCCGATGCGAGAAACGGTTATATCCGTCGAACCGGCGCCTGCGATCGTGTTGCGAGGACAGCCGGTGGTGATTAAAGCCAGGGCAACCGGTTACATTCCGGATCGTGTTGCGCTCAAGTTCTGGCCCGAGAATGGCGAGGTCGTTCACTTTGCCATGGATTCCGAAGGAAACGGCCGCTTCAGTTACCAGATGGAAGCAGTGCTGACCTCCTTCCGATATCAGGCCTTCAGCGATAGGGCCAATTCTCCTCTTTACGAATCTCGCGTGGTGGATGCACCTGACATCGGAAAAATGAAGCTTACGCTGATTCCTCCCGGCTATACGCGTCTTCCGGAGGAAATCAAGCAGGAAGGTCACATCGAAGCGTTAAAAGGAACAGTTGTAAATTTGCAAGCGTGGGCAACAAAGGCGGTCAGGGAAGGTAAACTGATTTTGGATTATAAAAACCAGTTCCCGCTCGAGGTTGAAGGCGACCAGCTCAGAGGTAACCTGTATGTTTTTAATCCCGGCACTTATTCTCTGTCCATCAGGGATGAACTCGGACTCGAGAATGTCAATCCGGTCCAGTACAGAATCCATCTGATTCCGGATAAATATCCTCAAGGAGAGATTATCAGCCCCACAGAAGACCTCGAAGTCACGGGAAGTGAGATGTTACCCCTTGTTTATTCAGCAAGCGATGATTTTGGCCTGACCGCGATCAGACTGATCTATCAAATGGCCGGGGCGGAGCGGTCGATTACGCTAAAGGGCTTCGAAGACAATCGTTCGGCAGGGCTGGAGCGTTTCAAGTGGGATCTGACCGGCCTGGCGTTAACGCCCGGCGATCGTGTGTCCTATCGTCTCGAGGTGTGGGACAATGATTCGGTTTCCGGCCCCAAAGTCAGTTATTCAAGGACACTCACCTTGCGCGTGAGAAACGAGAGGGATCGGGCCGCCCGGGAGTCGGAACGGGCGCAGGAGATTTCAGACGCCCTGTTGGATCTTTTGGCAGATCAGTTGGAAGACCTCAAAAACCGCAAGGGGCTGGCCGATGAGATCACCCGCATTATGGAAAAGGTCGACCAGCATCTTGTAAGCGCGGGAATGGAAAAAATCGAGCGCTTTGACCTGGAGGCCCTGAAACGCAATCTTTCCGCATTGCATAGAAGAATTGAACAGCTATCCAAAGAGTCGATCACCCAAGAGCTGGAGCGATTGGCCCTTCTGGCCGAGAATATTGCCAATAAAACCAGGATGCATGAAGTCGAAGCTGTTGCGCGTGAAATCAGAAATCGGCAGAGACGGCTCCTCGATGCGTTGCGCGAACACAAGGGGCCGCTGACACCGGAGGCTCGCCAGGCCATGTTGCAAGAGCTCGAGAAACTAAAAGATCTTATCGCCCAGGTCATGGAGGCCATGGGTAAGATGGCCACGCAGCTTCCCGACGAATTCATCAACAGCCCTGAGCTCAGCGGATTGGAATTCCAGGATTTTTTCAAAGACCTCGATGAGATCCGGCAAAAGCTCATGGCGGGAGATATGGCCGGCGCGATCGAAGCCGCCCAGAGACTGCTGCAAAACCTTTCGGAGATGATGGCTGCCATGGCCAGGGCGGGGGCTCAAGCACGTATGGGCGCCTCCGGCAGGCTTCAGTCGGAGATGTCCCGTCAGGCCGGCGAGCTGGAAAAAATAGTTGCGGAACAAAAAGAAATTCTGGCCGGCACCGAAGCGGTCGATCGCGAGTTGAAGCGATCGATCGAAGCGGAAACCGAAAAGCGCCTTGAGGGCATGATGTCACGTTTTCATGAGCTCTTTGAGCAGCTGCGTCGCCTGCTGAATTCCGAGGACAACGATTCCATTCCGGAAATGGAACGAGCGCTTGCGGCGGGTCAGATCGAAAGGCTCTCACAGATTGCCGAAAGCATACAGAAAACGCTTGCGGGAAAGCCGGATGCCCGCATGATTTTCGACCAATTGAAGCAGCAGACGAAGGCGTTGATGCCCGATCAAAGCGAGGTCATGACGGCAGACAATCAGGAAAAATTCCCCGACCTTTCCAGTCGTCAGAAAGAGCTCCGGGAAAGGACTGCGGATCTGGGAGAGAAACTGGAGATGCTCTCACAGCTTTTCCCGGGTATGGACACAGAAATCATAAACGATCTTAGACAAGGGGCGCGTTCGATGGGTACAGCGTCCGGAGAATTGGATAGCGAAGACGCCGCGGGTGCAATCCCTCCGGAGCAGGAAGCCATACGAAGCTTGACCCGTTCTCAACAGGCCATGCAGCAGATGGCGCAGCAAATGGCTCAGCAGATGGCAATGCAGATGCAGGGAAATCGATGGGCCTATCCATACGGGTATGATCCGAGATCCGGCTGGTATTACGGACCCCGGGTTCCTATGCCCACCCTGCCTCAGCCGGAGGTGAGGCGGCCGCGGGAGCGTGGTTATACCGGAATTGACAGAGAGGAATTTGATCCTCCCTCCAAAGATGCTTATAAAGCACCTGAAATGTTAAGGGAAAAGGTCATGGAAGCCCTCAAAGAAGACATCCCTTCACGTTACCGGAGAGAAATAGAGCAATACTTCAGAGGTTTGACACAATGAAAAAACGCATCGCTTTCATCTCAATGGTTTTGGTTGCTCAGCTAGCTTTGATTGCGCCGTGTGTCTCGGCAACAGGGTCATCGGACATGGTCGCATTACTAACAGCCAAGCTTGAAAGCTGGGACGTAGAAGAGATCTGGCCACTGGTGCAGGAGGCCCTTGCGGAACAACCGCAGGACCCGGAGCTTCTGGAGATCGCATCCCATATTGCGTTTCACCGCGGCAATTACCCGGAATCCCTCCAATTGATGAAACGATCAATGGCGGTGGGAGGTGAGAACGAAAAGCGCCGGGGATTCGCGCTGTTCATCGAAGAAACCATTAATGTCCTGGCGCCTTACAAACGATACGAAACACCTCATTTTATCATACATCTAAACGAGGCGCAGGACGGAATTTTGGTCGATTATTTGTCCGATGCGCTGGAAAAAACATACACGGTCATGTCTCGCTATTACGGCTTTAAATCCAAGCACAAAGTAAGGGTTGAACTCTTTCCCGATGCAAAGGCCTTTTACCTCGCCTCTACGCTCTCTGTTCGCGACATCGAAGTGACCGGAGCAGTTGGCTTGACCAAATTCAACAAATTGCAGTTTCTCTCACCCAGGGCTTTGGTATACGGCTACCGCTGGCTTGATGCGATCAGTCACGAGTATATGCACTATCTGATTGTAAAACTGACGTCGAACAAAGCGCCGATATGGTTCCACGAAGGGCTTTCGAAATATGAGGAGACCCGCTGGCGGAATGGTCCGACTTATCTTTCACCGCTTTACCAGACACTTCTGGCCCAGGCCCAGGCAGACAACAAGCTGATCGCGTTCGTAAAAATGGAGCCATCTTTAATCCATCTGGATACACCCGAAGAAGTTCAGCTTGCTTATGCCCAGGGTGCCTCCGCCATCGAATTCATCATCAGTCGCATCGGTTACGAAGGCCTTAAAAAGGTCATGGAACGCATGGCCCAGGGCGAGACAAAAGGCGCCGGTGAAGCCGTCAAAGAAATGATGGGGCTGGAATTTTCCGAATTTGAAGCACAATGGAAGGCGTTTTTACGCGCCAAAGAGATCAAACCCGTAGCCGGCACGAAAATTCAGCCTTACAAGGTCAAGGAGGGAAAGGCCAGTGAGGAACGTATGGACATGGCGGAGATCAAGTCTCTGGTGGCCAGGAATCGAGCCCATCTCGGTGACAAACTGAAAGAGAGAGGACGCACGGGCGCTGCGGTTATTGAATATCGGCGAGCCCTGGCAGAGATGCAGCATGCCGTTCCCGTCATGAACAGACTTTCCGCGGCCCTTATCGACCTGGGCCGCGATGAAGAGGCATTGGATATGCTGAAACGAACGCGCGATCTAGCTCCAGACCACCCCACGCCGCACACCCAACTCGGCCAGGTCTATTTCAAACTGAAAGATTTCAAGAAAGCCAAAGAGGCATTTGAGGAAGCCATTCAGATCAATCCATTCAACCCTGATGTGCATGTCGGATTGGCCGATGCCTGCTCTATGCTCGGAGATAACCTTGGCTCCGCACAGGAAAGAGCCATTGCCCACAGGTTAAGAAGGTGAAAAAATCAATGGAAGCTACCCATGCGAATCAATTATCGGATGCAGACCTTGCCCGGGCGGAGGAGATGGGCAGGAAAAAGCGCGAGCTCATTTCGGAGATCAAGAAAGTCATCGTGGGGCAGGACAAGGTGATCGAAGAGATCTTAATCGCCCTTTTCTGTCGAGGTCACTGCTTGCTAGTCGGAGTCCCCGGCTTGGCCAAAACCCTGTTAATTTCAACCCTGGCAGGCATTATGGAACTTAAATTCAAGCGGGTCCAGTTTACACCCGACCTGATGCCTTCTGATATTACGGGAACCGATGTCCTCGAGGAGGAGGTTAGCAGCAAGCAACGCACGTTTCGTTTCATTAAAGGTCCAATTTTTGCGAATATCCTTCTGGCGGATGAAATCAATCGGACACCTCCCAAGACGCAGGCCGCTTTGCTTCAGGCCATGCAGGAATACAAGGTGACTGCCGGGGGTATCACCCATCACCTGGATCTGCCGTTCTTTGTGCTGGCCACCCAGAACCCCATCGAACAGGAGGGGACCTATCCCCTGCCCGAGGCCCAGCTTGACAGATTTATGTTCAATAT
>JASFGZ010000227.1:0-7407 GCA_050123495.1 Desulfobacterales bacterium | reverse complement strand
GGGCCAGTCCCTTGACCATTGCGTCTGTAGCTCACCGCGCACGCCCAGAACCTCAGCAGTGGCTAAAATTGCACTCAACAGGGCGGAGGTCCCCTTGGTATAGGCGGCATAGCACATTTTTAATGCCGACGCCCTGCCGATGGATTCTCCGATGGCACAGCTCGTCAACGGCCCGGCCGAGCAGAGCGTCACCGCTTCTGCGGCCTTATCTCCGGACAGGTACAGCCAGGTTTTTCCGGGTTCCCTCACCGGTACGCCAATAATGCCACCGTCCACAAAGTCCACCCGGGCCGCTTTCATCTTTTGTCCGATGCGAAGTGCCCGTTGCGGCGCGATGGCATTTACGTCCAGATATAATCCCTGATAGGATTGCGCCAGGACCTGTTCAGCAACCGCTTCCGCAGCGTGAGGCGGGCAGACGCTGACGATAATCGGGCATGTTTCACAGAGGGCTGCCAGGCTAACCGTATCAACAAGATTTAATTTTTCGGCGCGATCCCGGCTTTGGCGGCTGCGTCCTTCAGACGCCCAGCAGACCGTATAACCGCTGTTCTGAACGGATTCCGCGACATAGATTCCCATCATGCCGGGATGCAAAATACCCACTTTTTGTTTTAACATCGTTCAACTCCTAAAACCCTTTTAAAGTTACAATGCTCATGCTCTATCACATTTATTTTTTTTCCGTCAAGAAATAAGGTGTCAAACCTTGAATAGTGAATAAGCATTGACACCTATAATTTAATTGGATACGTATCTTCCAATTCTCGAGAGTTTCTGGGTCCCAGAAAGAAAAAAGAGACATCATCATTTACTTAATCTGGCAGACAGGTTTGCTAACCAACGAAAAGGTCGGCGCTATTTTTGATTTGACGTACTCATCGGTCAGCCACAGTGTGAAGGCGGTACGGTCAAGAATGACAAAAGAGCACAATTTTAGAAATTACTTAGAGGATCTGAATTCACAATTCAAGGTTTGACACCTATTTTCTACTGGCCAAATATTTCGGACAACTGCTGGGCCTGGTTCCGCCGTCGTGATGATATAAACAGCCGTGGCGGAGATGATCGAATCCCGATAAGGGGACTGGAATGAGAATAATCATTACCGGAGCAAAAGGTCAGCTGGGAAGCGATTGTATGCAGGTTCTCGGTCAGGAGAATGAGACCATCGCTCTGGGCCGGAGCGATCTTGATATTACCCGGCGTGACCAGGTCAATGATGTGATTGACAGGGTGCGACCGGATGTCATTGTCAACTGTGCGGCCCACACCGGTGTGGATGCCTGTGAAACCGAAAATGAACTTGCCCGGGAATGTAACGTATCCGGTCCCCGGCACCTGGCCGAAAGTGCTGCCCGCTGGGGCAGCCTGTTAGTGCACATATCCACCGACTATGTCTTCGACGGACAAAAACCGATCTCCGATGCTTACGTGGAGGACGACGAGCCGGGGCCACTGTCCGTTTACGGGAAAACCAAGCTCGCGGGTGAAAGGGCTGTCAGAGCGGTGACGGCGCACCACATCATTCTTCGAACGGCCTGGCTGTATGGGATCCAGGGGCACAATTTCCTCAAAACCATGCTGAAGCTGGCTCACGGCGATCCTGCCAGAGAAATCAAGGTGGTCAACGACCAGTTTGGATCTCCGACCTGGTCTTACCGCCTGGCGCTGCAAATTGAGAAATTGGTTGAAAAAGGCGGCCGGGGAATTTATCATGCAACTGCCGAAGGCGTTTGCACCTGGTACGACCTGGCAGAGTACTTCCTGAACAAAATGAATGTGCCGCATTGTCTTGTACCCTGCACCAGCGATGAATTTGCCGTTGCGGCGACAAGGCCTAAAAATTCCATCCTGGAAAACGGGCGTCTGAAGGAAGCGGGAATCAATATCATGGCGCCGTGGCAGGATGATCTGGCGCAGTATGTCGAACAATTCGGCGAATCACTATTACAAAGCGTTTCGGTTTAAAGCGGTAAAACCATGCAAAATCTTTTAATCACCGGCGGCTGCGGGTTTATCGGCAGCAATTTTATCCGATATATGTTGGGGCGCGAGGATTTTGAGGGCCGCATTATCAATGTCGATAAACTGACCTATGCCGGAAACCCCGAAAACCTCACCGATATCGAAGCCGAATTTCCGGCGCGGTATGTCTTCGTTAAAGCCGATATTTGCGATGCGGCCGCGATGGCCGAACTCTTTGATGCCCATGAAATCGATTCCATCTGCCATTTTGCGGCCGAATCCCATGTGGATCGATCGATTGTGGATCCCGATGCCTTTATTCAGACCAACATTGTGGGCACCTTCAATCTGTTGGAATTGGCCCGGGCCCATTCGGATCGACTGGCATTATTCCACCATGTCAGTACCGATGAAGTTTTCGGCAGTTTAGGCACGGAGGGCTATTTTACCGAGGAAACGCCTTACAAGCCGAACAGCCCCTATTCCGCCTCCAAGGCTGCCTCCGATCATCTGGTGCGGGCCTATCATAAAACTTACGGATTGCCGATTACCATCTCCAATTGCTCCAACAACTACGGGCCCTATCAGTTTCCGGAAAAGCTGATGCCGCTGATGATCCTGAATTCGCTCGAAGGCAAAGCCCTGCCGGTTTACGGCGACGGTAAAAATGTCCGGGATTGGCTCTATGTGATCGATCACTGTGACGCCATCTGGAAGATCATGCAGGAGGGTCTCAGAGGGGCAACCTACAATATCGGCGGCGACACCGAAAAACCAAACATTGAGGTGGTCGAGACCATCTGCAATATTTTAGACGAAACCAAAGCCGATAAAGACATCGGGCCCCGCAGGGATTTGATTACCTTTGTCACCGATCGCCCGGGACACGATCGCCGGTACGCCATTGATTTTTCCAAATTAAAGCAAGAGCTCGGCTGGACTCCCGCCGAATCTTTTGAAACCGGCATTCGCAAAACCATTGCCTGGTATCTGAACAACATGCAATGGGTACAGCGGGTCCAAAGCGGGGAATACCGGGCATGGATCAAACAACACTATGGATAAGATTATTTTAATTGCCTTTATCATTTAACCGGGGGTCCCACCGAAGAGCAGAACAATAAAATTGGAGCGAAAAAGAATGAGTTTACAGCGTAAAAGTTCGCCCCTTCCCGAAGTCATTCTCGTTGAGCCGGTTGTTTTTGATGACGACCGCGGTTTTTTCCTGGAATCCTATCATCAGGCCAAATATGTTGAAAAAGGAATCGCGCCGGTGTTCGTTCAGGACAATCACTCCCATTCCCGTCAAGGTACCGTCAGGGGGTTTCACTATCAGCTGAAACATCCGCAGGGCAAGCTGATTTATGTGGTCTCCGGCCGAATATTTGACGTGGTGCTGGATATTCGACGCGGTTCGCCGGCCTTCGGAAACTGGTATGGCGCGCATCTTTCAGCCGAAAACAAACACCAGGTTTTCATTCCCGAAGGTTTCGCTCATGGTTTCAGCGTATTGAGCGAAAGCGCAGATGTCATTTACAAGTGCACGGATTTTTATGCGCCTGGAGACGAATACGGCGTGCTGTGGAACGATCCGGCCCTCAATATCGACTGGGGAGTTGAAGCGCCGCTTTTATCGGAGAAAGACCTTTCGAATCCGATCCTCAATGATATCCCATTTGAATTGCTTCCGGTTTACAATGCATCTGAAAACCCTGAACCATGAAAATTTGCCCGACCGCTGGCGCCAGTGCCGTTACCCGGATAAAACCTTTTATTCGGATTTAGTGGCGCGGCCTTCGCAATGACAGTTCGCTGTATGCTGCTGGAAAATAAAACGCCCTGTCGCAAATGGTCGTGATAAAGCCGGAAAAGGAATTTATGCAAGAATCGCTCTTGATGCTTGGCGTGACAGGGTTAAACGCGCAGGCGGCGAGCTTGAATGTTTTCCATAAGAACCGCTCTGATCATCGGATGATTGCAAAGACAACCATGATACAGTTTCGCTGAAGAAAGTCAAATTAAAGAAAATTAAAAACAGATTTAGGTCTACCGCAGGTGTGCATCGCATGCCGGTGCTGCAATGGATAAACCCGAATGAATTCAAAAAAGGAAGTCAGAATGATGAAAGGAATTATACTCGCAGGCGGGTCAGGAACCAGACTTTATCCGATTACGCGTACGGTGAGCAAGCAATTGCTGCCGGTTTACGACAAACCCATGATCTATTATCCGCTATCGGTTTTGATGCTGTCAGGGATCAGGGAAATATTAATTATCTCCACTCCTGAAGATTTACCCAAATTCAGAAATCTGTTCGGTGATGGTTCGAACCTGGGCCTTTCATTTTTTTATGCAGAACAGCCGCGGCCCGAGGGACTGGCCCAGGCGTTTACGATCGGCAAATCATTTATTGGAAAAGACCCGGTCTGTCTGATTCTGGGGGATAATATCTTTTACGGGCATGATCTTTCTGATGTTCTAAAACACGCCGCACAGACCACCGAGGGTGGATTGATTTTTGGATACATGGTCAAAGACCCCGAGCGGTACGGCGTGGTTGAATTTGATTCAGACGGAACGGTAATCGGCATAGAAGAAAAGCCGCTCAAACCGAAATCAAATTATGCCGTACCGGGTTTGTATATTTACGATAACAACGTGGTCGACATCGCAGCCAATCTCAAACCGTCCGCCCGGGGGGAGCTTGAAATAACGGATGTTAACCTGGAATATCTTCGCCGGGGCCGACTGAAAGTGGAACTTTTGGGCCGCGGTTTTGCCTGGCTCGATACCGGCACCCATGAGGCCCTGCAACAGGCAGCCAGCTATGTTCAGGCCATTCAGGAGCGTCAGGGGCTTAAGATCGCGTGCATAGAAGAAATTGCCTACCGGCTGGGGTATATCAAGCGCGAGGATATCAAACGCATGGCATCGGACATGTTAAAAAACGATTACGGCAATTATCTTCTGCGCCTCATCGCCGAGGACGCGATCTGAGGCGTGTCCTAAAATTTTGATTTTTTTATGCTGAAACCCCAGCCCGGTCGGGGCGGCGGAAAAGTCGTGTATCCGAGCATACATGCTGGTATGTGAGCATTTTGAATCGGTTGGCAACACCGCCATGGGCACTTGGACGCATTTTTGAGATGGGTTCTAGTTATTTTTGTGATGTTTGCCGATTAAAATAATTTTTGCATGCATAATTAATGACTGCCAGGAGAAAACCAATGAACGAACCGGTAAAAAGAGTTTTGGACTTTTTCGAACAGATCAATGCCATACCCCGCTGTTCGAAAAAGGAAAAAGAAATCGGCCGCTGGCTGGAACAATGGGGGGCGACCAATGGTTTTGCCGTAAAAAAAGATCTGGCTGGCAACCTCCTGATAAGGGTTCCGGCATCCGCCGGTTTTGAGCAGGCCCCGGTTATTGTGATCCAGGGCCATATGGATATGGTCTGTGAAAAGTCGCCGGACTCAGCCCACAATTTTGACAAGGATCCCATCTGTCATATTTATGATGGCGACTGGCTGCGAGCAGACCATACCACCCTGGGCGCAGATAACGGCATTGCCCTGGCGCTTTGCACGGCATTGGCGAGCGACCCGGCGGTGGTCCATCCCCCGTTGGAACTGCTGTTTACGGTGAATGAAGAAACCGGACTCAATGGCGCCAAAAAAATTGAACCCGACCTTCTCCAGGGCCAAGTGTTTTTAAACATCGACTCGGAAACCGAAGGGGTGTTCACCGTGGGCTGTGCCGGCGGTCGGCATACCCTGGTGTCACTCGCATTGAATCTTTCAGAGAAATTGGAAGCCGAAGCAACCTTCAAATTATCCGTCCATGGTCTTAAGGGCGGTCATTCAGGTATCGACATCCATAAGCAGCGCGCTAATGCCAACCTTATTCTGGCGCGCGCATTGCATCACGTGGCTGCATCCTGCGACCTTCGGCTGGTAACGATCAAGGGCGGCTCCGCTCACAACGCAATTCCCAGAGACGCCTTTGCTGTGTTTGCTTGCAGGTCGAATGATACGACGATTTTGGACAGTATGATTTCCGAATTTGAACGCACGGTTAAAGCCGAATACGGCGCTGCCGAACCGGCACTCGCCGTGGCCCTGACTGCGATTGAATCCGAGCCACAAGCAAAATTGGCCCTGAACGCCGAACAAACCGTTGCGGTGATCAACCTTTTGCTGGCCATCCCCCATGGCGTTTCAGGGATGTCGGCGATCTTCGAGGATCTTGTAGAGACCTCCAACAATCTGGCCACGGTGGAGATGTCGGACAGCCACTTTAGAGTTTTGACCAGCCAGCGTAGTTCGGTCATATCGCGGCTGGAAGAAGCGACCAACCGCATTAAGGCGATTGCTGCGCTGGCCGGTGCCGAGGCTCAGTCCGACGGTGAATATCCGCCCTGGACACCGGACATGAACTCGGCACTCCTCAAACGCTGCAATGCGGTCTATGAACGGTTATTCGACTGCAAAGCCAAGATTATGGCAATCCACGCCGGTTTGGAGTGCGCCGTTATTGGCGCAAAATATGCCGACATGGATATGATTTCATTCGGTCCAGACATCGAAAATCCCCATTCGCCTGCCGAGCGGCTTTTCATTCCGTCCCTCGAACGGGTATGGGATTTCATGGTGGCATTGTTAAAGTCATACGGCAGCAGTTAAATACTTTATGTTAGCTGACACAAGGACTTATTCAAATGAATACATGTACTTTCTTAGATTTTATGCAGGCACTCAAACCCTGGCTCAACGATCACTATATTCGACAGGCGCGCTTCGATGATAAGGGGAATTTCACATTGATGTTTGTGGATGGCGGGCAAAAGATCTACCAGGTTGATGACTGTACGGCGGCACAGTTAAAAGATGCGGTTGCGCTGATGAAAAAAAATGGGGTTGTGGTCTATAAATAATTCGATCGTTGGCCCTAAATCCGGCGATCCTAAAATAAACAAAAAAATACCATATCCCCCCTGTAAACTGCATATGAGAACGAATCGATTCATGCCCTGTAAATAGGAATTTGATATTGACTACTTTCAACGCGATACGGCCAAGCGCGAGTCAACTGATTTATACCGCGAACTTCCAGCAGGCGTCGAATCCGTTCTTTTGTGGGCGGGTGCGTTCTTAGCCAGGATGCCTGCGGCAGACGTGGAACCGCCGGCCAGAGAAGTCTGCCGAACTGGTTATTTTGAAATTTATTTATTTTTGCCAAAGCAGATGCCAGTGCCTCCGGATTTCCCATGAGTTCGGCTGCGCTCATATCGGCATTATACTCGCGAGCTCGTGAGAGCGCCAGCTGAAGCAGGCTGCTCAACGTGGGCGAGAATATCAGCAAAATGATCGCGGGCCAGCTGATCGTTACCTGCCCCACCAAAATCATCGGGAGGCTGAACAGCAGCATGAATTGGCCGAA
>JASFGZ010000226.1:0-7407 GCA_050123495.1 Desulfobacterales bacterium | reverse complement strand
ATCTAAGGCCTCATGGGCAGAAGAAACCCAGGTCAGCATCGGCGGACGAGAGAGATTTAAGCCACGGTATTCATGGATGATGCGTTCCGCGAGACGACCTTCTTCTTCCATAATAAAAGCATCATAAGGGCTTGAGACCAGAAGGATTTCGGCGACCTTCTTGGCCATAAGCTCATGAAATACCTTAAAGGAAAGATCAAAATCTTCGGGTCGAAACAGACCTTGCGTTATCATAATCCCCGCAGCCTCTTTGTTTTAGGTTAACCGCTTCTATTAAATATAGGTTTATCGTAGGTCTAAATCAAGCTCACTGGCCACTGGCCGTTTTTCGGTCAGATAACAGATGGCAGAAGTCAGAAAACAGAAACGGTCTGCCCCTTTGCCCTCTGTCATCTGTTTTCTGTGCGCTCCCCTCTGTATTTTCCTGACACCTGAAACCTATTTGAGGCCAGCGGCCTCGAAGTACTTCCCCTGCCAGGAGTCTCTTTCTTCAAGCGTAGTTCGTATCAATTTTAGGGTTTCTGTTTTATTAAGGGACCATGTCGGTGCCGCCAACTCCGACCGGTGGGGATCTCCTGTAAGCCGCTGAACAACTATATCGAAGGGAATTCTTTCTAAAAAATCACAGACCAGATCCACATATTCATGCTGTTCAAGACATTTAAACTCACCCTGTTGATAGAGGGCCTCCAGGCGGGTGCCTTTGACCACGTAAAGCAGGTGCAATTTAACGCCGTCAAGGCCCAGCCTTGCGATAGTTTCGGCCGTGTGTAGTATGTCCCGCCGGGTTTCATGGGGTAGCCCCAGAATCACATGCGCACATATCCGGATACCTCGGTTTTTGGTTTTTTCAATGGCATCGAGAAAACATTGAACATCATGACCCCGGTTGATGAAAGCCAGCGTCTCATTGCGGGCCGATTGCAAACCATATTCGATCCAGACCAGGTAGTGCCCGGTGTAGTTCTGGAGCAGATCTAAAATGGAGTCATCCACGCAGTCGGGCCGGGTGCCGATGGAAAGCCCCACAATATCATCTACGGCGAGGGCCTCTTCATAAAGGTCTTTTAGCTTTTGCAGCGGAGCATAAGTGTTGGAAAATGACTGGAAATAAGCAATAAATTTTTTGGCCTTGTACCGCCTTGACAGCGATTTCTTTCCGTTGCGAAGCTGCTGAGTCACCGTCAAACCGTTTGCATGGGCACCTGTTCCGGATCCGCGAATATTGCAATAAATGCACCCACCGGTCGAAATGGTGCCATCCCGATTGGGGCAGGTCAGGCCGGCATCGATTGTGATTTTTTGAACCCGACACCCAAAGAGATTCCTCAGATATGAATTTAAGTCGTTATACCGTTTCTTCGCTGTCATTCGCCAAAGTCTTGACCACTCATTTGACCGGTAATATAATCGAAGGTCTTTGAAACCTAAAATGAGCGTTTCAACTTTTAAAAAATGGGGTAAACTTTTTTAAGGAATTCTATCGTTTTTATTTTTTAAAATTTGAAACCCTTCGGGATTGCCGATCTTACCGCATCTACTGTGTTAGATGCCGTCCCGCATAGGCAACTATAGCGGAACGACATCTGCCTTGTAGCTCCCCGCTGCGACGGGATCTTACGAGCGGCAACCTCGACAATCGCTCAATTTAGGTCAAAGTTATGGTTATTAGATTTCGATGGCAACTTCATTTTATATTTCGATAATGGGTGAGATCTAAAATTAGATACGATTCCTTTTAAACGATTAACTAATAACAGATAAACCTCAGTTTTTAAATGGTTTATTATCCGAAAAAATACGACATCATTGTTGTCGGTGCAGGTCACGCCGGTTGCGAGGCGGCGCTTGCAGCCGCCAGGATGGGCTGCAGCGTTTTGCTGATGGCAATCGATCTGGACAAGCTGGCTGCAATGCCATGCAGCCCTTCAATAGGTGGTATGGCCAAGGGACAGCTCGTTAAGGAATTGGACGCGCTGGGCGGAGAAATGGCTAAAATTACCGACAAAACGGCCATTTCCTTCCGAACGCTGAATACAAAAAAGGGACCCGCCGTTCATTCGTCCCGCACACAAAATGATAAAATCCGATATCATATGGCCATGAAGGCGGTCATCGAATCGCAGCCGAATTTGGATCTGAAGCAGACCATGGTGGAGCGGCTCGTGGTGGAAGACAGGCGGGTGGTCGGTGTTGAAGATCATACCGGATTCGGATATCAGGCCCGGGCTGTTGTACTGGCGACCGGCACTTTTTTGAGCGGACTGCTTCATATCGGGTTTAATTCGTTCAGGGCCGGGCGGGCCGGCGAATTTGCATCTTACGGTCTGGCATCCGACCTCAAAGGGCTGGGATTTAATCTCGGCCGCATGAAAACAGGCACGCCTCCGCGCCTTAAGAAATCAAGCATTGATTTTTCAAAATTTAAAGTCCAGGCGTCAGAGTCCGATCCGACTCCCTTTTCGTATTTTACAGATACCTTAAAACTGCCGCAACTTCCCTGCCATATCGGCAACACCAACCCGCGGTCGCATAAGATCGTACGGGAGAATCTTGAACGCTCGGCGCTGTATGGCGGAATTATCCAGGGTATTTCGGCTCGCTATTGTCCTTCTTTTGAAGATAAAGTCGTCAAGTTTCCCGAAAGGAATATGCACCAGGTGATTCTGGAGCCGGAGGGAATCGACACCCAGGAGATTTATGCCTCTGGATTGGGGAACAGTCTTCCGCTGGAGATTCAGATCGAGCTGGTGCAGTCGGTTGAAGGTCTGGAAGAAGCAGAAATTATGCGGCCAGCCTATGCCATTGAATACGATTATATTAATCCAATCCAGCTAAAGCCCACCCTTGAAACCGACCGGGTGACAGGATTATTTTTGGCCGGACAAATCAATGGAACATCCGGATACGAAGAGGCCGCTGCGCAAGGCCTATGGGCCGGAATAAATGCTGCCTGTCAGGTCCAAAAAAGGCAGGCCTTTATCCTGGATCGCTCCCAGGCTTATATGGGCGTCATGGTGGATGATCTGGTCACCCGCGGTACCCGGGAACCGTATCGAATGTTCACTTCCAGAGCCGAGTATCGCTTGATGCTGCGGGAGGACAATGCATCTTTACGATTAATGGAAGCTGGCCACGAGCTCGGCTTAATCAGCAGCGACACGCTAAGGGATATCAAAGCGTGCAAATCGCAAATAGATCAGGAGATTCAGCGGATCAAACAGGTCGTAATCAAACCGGATGACAGCGTGAATCAATATTTGCGCAGCAAGGGTACCCCGCCTATTCAGAGCGGTATTTACCTGGATCAGCTATTGAAACGGGCAGAGCTGGGGTACGAGGTAGTCGAAGCCCTGGCAAGGGGCCCGGAGACTGTAAGCCGCACGGCAGCCAAGCAGGTCGAGATCGAGGTTAAGTACGAGGGCTATATTCAAAAACAGCTCAATGAGATTGAAAGATTTAAAAATTTACAACGAATTAAGATCCCGGAAAATTTTGATTTTTTTCGCATCCACGGTCTGTCGAATGAATTGAAAGAAAAATTGTCCAACACGAAACCGACAACGCTTGGCCAGGTGTCGCGTATCGATGGAATAACACCATCGGCGATGTCGGTATTGATGGTCGCCATCAAGGCGGCTTCCCGGCAAGGGGGTTAAAGCAGGTTTCAGGTGTCAGGTTTCGGGTGTCAGCCAAATAGCTCGTAGCTGGCAGCTCATAGCTTGAAGGCGGGGAGGCCAGGAGGGCAGGAGGCCGGAAAGCCTGGAAGCTTTCGCGCTTTCAAGCCTTCCCGCTTCCCAGCCTTATAGCTTCCAAGCCTGTCCGCCTTTTTTTAAACCCTGACCCCTGAAACTTGAAACACCTCCGGCGGAACCTCTGACCTCTTGACACCTTCAACCGAACAACTTATCCTAGGCGGAGATTTTGGTTTAATTTTCATTTATTTATAAATTTATCCGCACGCGTTTAAAGATAGGATGTTTAGACATGTCGGAAGATTATTATCAAATACTCGGCGTTAAAAAAGACGCTTCCGAGGAGGAAATAAAAAAAGCGTATCGCAAACTGGCAATGAAATATCATCCGGATCACACCAAAGGTGATAAAGCTGCCGAAGAAAAGTTTAAAAAGATCAGCGAAGCTTATGCTGTCCTGAGTGACAAAAAAAAGCGCAAAGAGTATGACACCTTTGGCGCGGAAGGTTTTCGCCAGCGGTTCTCCCAAGAAGATATTTTTAGAGGGTTTGATTTCGGCGATATTTTCCGCGAATTTGGATTCGGGAGCGATTTCTTTTCAGGTCGCGGCCGTGGCGGTGGTATGCGATTTAATTTTGGCGGTGGATCCCCGTTTGGATCCCAAGCCCGACAGCAACAGGCCCGGATGAAAGGGTCTGATTTGGTATACGAACTTCCACTGACACTCAAGGAAATCACCACGGGGATCGACAAAACAATCAGTTTACAACATCCGGGTCACTCCGAAAAAATAACCGTTAAAATTCCAAAAGGCATGATTACCGGTAAAAAATTACGCTTGGCCGGCAAAGGAAGCCCGAGCCCGATGGGTGGCCCCCCGGGGGATCTTTTTATTCAGGCGAAAGTACTCGGTGACGCCTTATATAGCCTTGAAAACCATGATCTGCATATGACCCACGAGTTGAAGCTAAGTGAGGCCGTGTTGGGAACCCGTATCTCCGTGCCCACCCTTGAGGGCAAGGAACTCAGTCTTAAAATACCGCCCGGAACGAAGCCCGGGACTAAAATGCGCATGTCCGGTCACGGGATCCCGCACATGAAAGGCAGCAAAAAAGGGGATCTTTATGTTAAAATCCAAATCAAGCTGCCGAAACAGTTGACAAACAAGCAGCGGAACCTCATCGAGAAACTGGCTGAGACAGGATTGTAAGGAATAAAAATAATTGACAAATTTGCGTTTTCACGGTAATTTTATTATAAATATTAATAAATTATACCTGTTTAACCAGTGAGGTACAAGATGATTGTTACCTGCAATGAGTGTGAATCGAGTTTTAATGTTAACGACAGCCTCGTAAAGGCTGACGGGTCGAAAGTCCGCTGCTCAAAATGCAAAAGCGTTTTTCTTGTTTATCCAGACACATCTGATTCTGAAATTGGTGAAGATCTTGATGATTTTGGCCTTGAGATGGATGAAGATTTAGGAGCGGATCTGGATTTTGACGAAGACATTGAGGATTTGACAACTGGAGACAGCGCAGACGACGAATTGCCCGATTTAGAAGATTTGATGGATTTTGATGATGACGAGTCGGCCATCGAGGAGGTTGATGAAAAAGCTTCCGGTGAGCTTGATTTGGATTCGGATGTGGATGAAGACCTGGATTTTGATCTGGAAGAGGAAGGCGTTGCCGAAGCAGATGAGTCCGACTTAGCGGACATCGATATGGATCTGGACGATTTAGATCAAGAAGAAGCCGACATGGTTGCGGAAGAATCGGATCTGGATTTTGATATGGAACTGGATGCTGAAGAAATGGAACCTGCCGAATCCGAAGAAGTAGCCGCACAAGATGGGGCCGATGAGCTGGATTTGTCGGATCTGGAGGATCTGGTTGATTCCGATACGGATATGGAACTGAAAGATGTGGCTGTTGAGGCCTCGGATGATGCCGGTATGGATCTGGAACTGGATGCTGAAGAAGTGGAACCCCCCGCAACGGAACAAGTAGCCGCGCAAGATGGGGCCGATGAGCTGGAATTGTCCGATCTGGAAGACCTGGTTGATTCCGGTGCTGAAACGGAATTGGAAGGTGAGACCCTTCAAGGGTCAGATGATACCGATCTGGATCTTTCGGATCTGGATGATATCCTCGATACGAAACAAGAGCCCGTTGAGGCAGATCTCACCGCTGATGCTTCAGATGACTTGGATCTGGATCTTGACTTGGAAGCAGAACCGAGCGCAGAAGAGCCCGTCTTGGAATCATCGGAAGATCTTGACGGGACCGACGAATTGGATCTGTCGGAGTTAGACGGTATTATGGAATCAGACGAAACTCCGGCAGAAGCGGCTTCGGTTGAAGAAGTTGGTGAGGATTTGGAGCTGGATTTTGAGGTAGATGAGGGTACGGCGGAAACCGCAGCGGTTGAACCTGCAGAGCCCTCCGATGAGTTAGGGATGTCGGATCTTGAAAAAATGCTTGAACCCGATGAAACCCCGACATCCGGAGATACTGAGGAATTGGACTTGGATCTCGATATTGATCTCGAGCCCGAAGTTGCGGTCGAAGCCAGCGGGTCTCCCGAAGAGCCGACACCGTCAGAAGATGCGGAGTTTTTGGATATTGAGAAGATGCTGGAAGAAAGTGAAGATACCGCACCAGCTGAGTCAGGTGCTGAAGAACCCCTGGAGCTTGACTTAGAGGCGGTGATGGAGGAAGCGTCCCAACCCAAGGAACCGGAAGTTGAGCTGAATCTGGATCTGGGAGAAGGCATGGTGGAAACCGAAAGCGCCTTAGATATTTCCGAATCAGGTGAAGATGATTTGGAATTTAATCTTTTAGAATCCGACGATGAAACGATTCAATTTGGTGCAACCCAGGCGGGTGTTACCCAAATCGACGAAGAGCTAACCGATAGCAGTGGGCTGAGCACTTCCGACGATGATTTTTCCTCCGATAACTACGCTGCAACCAACGATGTGTATGGTGATTCGGATGTAGCAGATCTTAGGGAAGCTGGTATTCCAGCACCGGTCAAGAAAAGGCGCAGCCGCAAACCGGTTCTCGTTGCTTTTATTCTTCTGCTCTTATGTCTTATTGGATATATTGTGACTCAGAACCTGGGTATGAAGATACCCTATGTCAGTGATGTCAAGATTCCCTATCTTAGTGATGTCAAAATACCCTATCTTAGCGGCTTGCTCAAATCCGAGGCCAAGGATATCGTTGGCAATCTGAAGATTACCCCTATGGGGAAAACGATTACGGGTAAATTTATCGAAAATACCTCGGCAGGCGATATTTTTGTGATTGTGGGTCAAGTTCGCAATGAGTATGATCATCCCCGAAGCTTTATTAAAATAACCGGCAAACTTTATCGCAAGGGTAAAGCGCTGGTCAAAACAGCCACGGTTTACGGCGGTAACATACTGAGCGACTCAGATCTGGAACGGCTGGACCTGCCTGCTATAAACAAGCGGCTACAAAATCGCTTCGGCGATAACCGCTCAAATATGAGAGTCAAGAGCGGCAGGACCATTCCATTTTTAATTGTATTTAGTAAACTGCCGGCCAACCTGGATGAATATACGGTGGAGGTAGCAGGATCTTCTTCCTGACAATTCGCCTGTTTGCGCGCCTGTTTGCGGTACCCATTGCGCAAATTGTCTGGTTGCCATATCTGATCAGCACGCAGCGTCACGGGTGAA
>JASFGZ010000225.1:0-7441 GCA_050123495.1 Desulfobacterales bacterium | reverse complement strand
GCGCAAGTCCCTCCATCCTGCCGCAGTACGGTGCGTTTTGTTCTGGCCACTGAAATCAGTAATATCTACAAGAAAAATGGAAAAACCCGTAAAAATCATAATCTAGTTTTCGTGCCCGATCTGAACATCGCCCAAAAATTCAACGCTAAACTGGACAAGATGGGCAATATAAAATCCGATGGTCGGCCCATCCTGGGGCTGGATGTCCGGGATCTGCTTGAAACCCTGCTGGAAACCTCTGAGCGGGCTTTCCTGGTGCCGGCACATATATGGACGCCCTGGTTTTCGATGCTGGGCTCAAAATCCGGCTTTGACTCCATTGAAGAATGTTTTGATGATCTGACATCTCACATTTTTGCAGTGGAAACCGGTCTGTCCTCTGACCCGGCAATGAACTGGCGGGTATCATCATTGGATGGCTTGACCCTGGTGTCCAATTCAGATGCGCACTCACCTTTAAATCTGGGACGCGAAGCCAATCTCTTCGATACCGAGCTTTCTTTTTCTGCCATCAAAACCGCCCTGAAAAACGGTGATCCCAAGCAATTTCTGGGGACCTTTGAGTTTTATCCTGAAGAGGGCAAATACCATATCGATGGTCACCGGACGTGCAAAATTTCATTCTGGCCCGGCACCACCATGAAACATGAGGGTCTATGTCCGGAATGCGGGAAACCATTGACACTCGGGGTTTTATATCGGGTCGAAGAATTAGCCGACCGCAAAGAGGGCCAAAAACCCGCCAGGAGCCATCCTTACACCAGCAGTATTCAACTAGTGGATATTTTGTCAGAGGTATTACGGGTGGGCCCGGCCTCCAAGAAGGTCAAACAAACCTATCAGACGGTCCTCAATAAATTGGGTTCGGAATTCGATATTTTACACCGCCTTGATATCGATGCCATCGAGCAGGCGGCAGTTCCACTGTTGGGTGAAGCCATTGCACGCATGCGTCGCAAGGAAATCAATATCATTCCGGGTTATGACGGAGAATACGGTCACATCCGGATATTTAAGGAACAGGAGCGCCAGACGCTACTCGGACAACAATCGCTTTTTGCAGTTTGCACTCCTGAGGCGCCGCTTTCGGCACCGAAGCCCAAGAGCAGATTCGACAACGTTTCGAGAAAAAATAAAAACAAGAAAAATGAATCTGAACCCACTCCGACTGATGTTTTCGATCAGCTAAATGACAGCCAGCGCCAGGCTGTGGAGCATCCCGATGGATGCCTGCTGATTGTCGCCGGACCCGGTACCGGCAAAACCCGCACCCTGACCATGCGAATCGCCCATTTAATAATGAGCAAAGGCGTATCCCCTCAGCATATTTTGGCCGTAACGTTTACTCGCAAGGCTGCTCAGGAAATGCAACAAAGGCTTAGCTCAATCCTGGGACATGCCCACCCGATGCCATTGGTCGCCACCTTCCACGCGCTGTGTTTTAAGATATTAAACGAACTCCATCCGGACGGCAGCGAAGCGATCATCGATGATGATGACCGCAAAATTTTAATCGGCGAAGCGATTAAACGGGTTAAAGATCACGGGATAACGATTTCACAAAATTCCCCAAAATTATTGGGCCAGATCATTGAAGCCAAGCAACAAATTCTAAACCCTGCTGATTTGACAGCAACCGACAATGTCACGGGTGATACCCGCGCGCTGGCCGAAGTGTATCATTGCTACCAGAATCTGTTGGCCATCCAAGGATTAAACGATTATGAGGATTTGATTTTTAAAGTCGTTCAATTGCTGGAAACCGATTCGGAGGTCCGCAAAAAATACCGCCGTCGGTTTCAGCATATTTTTATCGATGAATATCAGGATTTAAATAACGGTCAGTACCGCATTGTGCAGGCGCTGGCGCCTCCGAAATCATCGAATCGAAATCTATGTGTCATCGGTGATCCGGATCAGTCGATTTACGGTTTCCGTGGATCCGACGTGGGCTATTTTACCCGCTTTGTTGATGATCATCCTGAAACCGATGTCGTTCAACTCACTCGCAATTATCGATCGACGGCAACCATTCTAAACGCATCTTTTCAGGTCATCCAGGACCATCGTCTGTATGCCACCGAAAACAGAACCTATTCTCAAATAGATGGCGGTAAAACCATCCGTATCCTTGAGCTTGGCAGCGCCAAGGCCGAAGCCATGGCCATTGCCAGGATCATTGCCCGGCTGGTGGGTGGTACCGGTTTTCATTCCATTGATACGGGTCAGGTAGACGATGCCAATCTAGATTCGGCCCGCAGCTATGCAGATTTTGCCGTACTGGTTCGGACCCACCACCAGTTGAAAATTATTGGAGATGTTTTTGAACAGGACGGTATTCCGTATCAGATTGCCAGCCGCCAGAATTCCCTTAAAAGCTGGGGCCTGGCCGAACTGATCTCGCTATTAAGCCTCATGGAAGGATTCGGCAGTGATCTGGATTTGAATAATTGCCTGTCGCTGTTCTCCGCCGGTCTGAGTAAAAAGGCTGCCGATCATTTTAAATCCTGGTGTTATTCGAAAAAATTATCGCAACAACAGGGATTGATTAACGCCAAGCGCTTTCCGGTACCCGGTTTAAGTCGCAGCCAGCAGCAAAAGCTCATCGATTTTGGCGAAAAAATCGCCGGCATCAAAAAGGAGACCGCCGGGATGACGGTTGTTGATAAATTGCGGTATCTGTCGCAGATGCCCCAATTCACTCCCCTTGTGAGCACGGAGCCCCAATCTCAGGAAGCCTTTAAGAATCTGATTCGGCTGTCAGAGAATTTCAGCGACAATGTGGTTGAATTTTTAACCCATGCAGCCTTATACACCGATACCGATGCCTATTTGCCTGTGGCCGAAAAGGTGGCCTTGATGAGCATGCATGCGGCCAAGGGTCTGGAATTTCCGGTGGTGTTTATTGCCGGATGTGAAGATGGTTTGATCCCGTTATGGCGTGAGGTTTCAAATCAAAACGAACCCATCGATGTGGCTGAAGAACGCCGCCTGTTTTATGTGGCCATGACCCGGGCCATGGAACGGCTGTACCTGACCCGGGCCAAAAAGCGCAGCCTTTACGGAAAGCGCCTTTCCCGATCCCCGTCCCCGTTTTTGGCAGATATTGAAAACCGCCTCAAAAAAGATGCCTCTCCGCAGATCAAAAGCAAAAAGCGTCATTCTGAACAACAGCAACTCCATCTTTTTTAATGTCATTCATCGATGGGCCCCTTACGAGATCCAGCGAGCAGCAAAATCGCGGCCAGCTGTGCTCAGCCGCTTTTCTGGGCGCCGTTTATTGTGGTGGGCGAGAGCGGTTATGTCCCGAACTAACGTTTGAATACATTCTTACGGCGAAGCGTTTTTATACTCAAGTTTTGTTTGATCATTGTCGATATTTACCAGGGGACAGATAACAGGCCTTTTATCGGGTATTAATCCCTTGGGCCAGCCCAGTTTGACGCCCACAATATCTTGTGGGTGTATATCAGAACATACTAATATTATTGATAATTATTACAGTTTGCTTGAATTTAAACCTGATTTATGTCTAAAATTAGGGATACGATAGGCGTACAGGGGGAAAACGGATTCGAATTAGCTTTGAGGATTGATGGACGGACGCGGAATTAAAATTTCAAAAATCTTTGTATTAAACGCCATTTTTATTCTGATTGCCTTTGTTTCGTCGGTGCATGCAGATATTTACATGTATATCGATGATAACGGGGTGATGCATTTCACCAATGCGCCCACCTCCAATGATCACGATTATAAAGTGTACATTAAAGAAAGAACCGCTATTTCCAACAAGTTTCACGCCACCGATAAATACGATAAACTCATTTCCGATGCATCCAGAAAATACGACGTCGACTCCCGCCTTTTGAAGGCCATGATTAAAGCCGAGTCTGATTTTGACCCGCGGGCGATTTCCAGAAAAGGCGCCATGGGTCTGATGCAAATCATGCCGGAAAACTTCAAAATGCTGAATTTGAAGAATCCCTTCGATCCCTGGCAAAACATCAGGGCCGGCGCACAGTACTTTAAGAAGCTCTATAAACGCTTTAATGGAAAGCTGGCGCTCTCCCTGGCGGCTTACAACGCCGGACCCACGGCGGTCGACCGCTATAAAAGAATCCCGCCTTATCAGGAAACCGAAGAATATGTTCGCCGGGTCTTGAGATACTACCGAACCTTTAAACAACTTTAATTTCCAATCTCCCTGTTCAAAAGCAGATCGATAAGCGTCTGGCCGATGCGGGCATTGTCCTGAATTCCGCCGAACCGGCTGCTTCTCGGTCCATACGCAAAGATCGGAACCATGGCGGCCGTATGGCCGGAAATTGTAAAACCGCTTGCGGTCACCTGTTTGGTTTTCACGGAGCCGTCGTGAACGGCGAATCCGCCGGTTTCGTGATCGGCGGTGACGATAACCAGCGTGCTGCCACGCTGTTGAGCAAAATCGCGCCCAATCCCCACGGCACCATCAAAATCGATCATTTCTTTAATAATCCCTCCATGATCCCGGTCATGGGCGGCCCAGTCAATCTGAGACCCTTCCACCATCAGGAGGAATCCTTTACGGTTTTTAGAAAGAATGCCAAGGGCGACTTCCGTCAATTCGGCCAGAGAGTAGTCCCGATCTGCGGCCTCTGGCAGGCCATCGGATGCCAGCAGCGCCGCCAGTTTGTTGCCCTGTGCGGGCAATTTATCATAGGATAAGACCACCGGCATCCGGGTTTCGAGCGATGCGAGCAGGTTTTTATTGTCCGGACGACGGCTGCCCTCATTGGATTTCGGAATAAAATATGCCCAGCCCCCACCGATGAGAACATCGGGGCCGGTGTTTAGGATTTGTTCAGCAATATCGGCGTGTTGGCGGCGATCTTCGACATGAGCGAAAAAGGCCGCCGGTGTTGCGTGCGTCACCGACGACGTCACCACCACCCCGGTTGATTTGCCCAGTTCCCGGGCGAATTCAAACAGGGTTTTCAAAGGTTTTTTATCCGCAGAAACCGAAACAGCCCGGTTGGTGGTTTTGTGACCGGTTGCCAGGGCGGTAGCCGCCGCTGCCGAATCGGTAATCAATTCATTTTGCGGATGGGTGGTTACCAATCCTGCGACCGCAAAACGTTCCAGGTTCAAATTGCCGCGGGCAATTTTTCCAGCCGTAATATGGGCAACGCCCATACCGTCACCGATGAAAAGAATAATATTTTTCGGATAATTATCGTTGCGGGAACAATTCCCGAAAAATAAAAGAATCAGAAAAAGGATTGTGCAAAGGATTATCGGCTTTATTTTTTCAGCGGCTGTTTTCATTAACGAAAGTTTCCCGTTTCAATCTTATTGAGGCGCAATAAGTGTTTTGAAGCGCTCTCCGGTATTACCGAGGGAGTTGTTCACAATGTTCCCACCGGTCAATGAATCGACAGCGTTGATCCGCTGCTGGGGCGTCAGGTTTTTGGTATGCGCGTTGTAATCAAGATAACCATAGAAATATTTCATCCAAAAAAAGCAGGTGAACTCCGCCTGAATTTTGTGGGACAGGCCGATAACAGTTTCTAAAAACTTGATGTCCAAGGGCTGCCAGAATGAAAACACATCCCTCGCAAACGCTTTTACCGGGCTGATTGTTCTTAGCTCGCGGCCAGATACTTTGTAGAGCCAGGCTTCGCCGATTGAAACCGACTTGTTGTGACGCTGTGCCAAGGCGGCCACCCGCATCACGCGATTCATGACCAAATCTCTTTGAATCGGGTAGATATGCAGATCCAGATAATCCAGTTCAGGAATACGCGCCAGGGCCTCAAAATAGGTCATATCATCCCATGTGCCGGCCCCGGCGCCCAAACGTACGCCTGGGTGTTTCAGGTTTCCGGCAACGTGACGCACGGTTTCGCTAAAATTCTTTACCGTAAACTGCAGTCCGGTGTTATGGGACTGGGTATCCGGTTCCGTAAAGAGGGTAAGGTAATCGGGCTGAATATCGGTGGCGATAACCGCCGCCATTTCGCGCAACCCATCCCTGAAACGCGCCATGGTCAATCCGCGGTAGTCCACCTTTAGTTTGCTAAACTCCGATTCGCGAAACGTGGTGCCGATTTCAACAATCAGCTTAAATCCCATGCGGCGAATTTCTCCGGCAACCCGACGGTAGAAAGTGCGGTACTCGGCTGCCCGGGGAAAAGACGACGTTAAAATCGGATACTGGATGCTTAAAGCAATGCAATGAACCCCGAGATCCTTTAAACGGTCCAGGGTGAGGCGGGTTGCCCCGAATACCCGGTCTGTCAACAAAACGTCACCGCGATTGCTGTTGGCCACCAGCAGCTCGACCCCAAGGCTGACATCGGATTTTCGTCCATCCCGGTCGGCGTCAACGCTGCTGAGCAAACGGTCAAGTTTGGTATTCAGTTCATTGTACAGCGAGCGGTAGCCCAAGGGCACCCGGGCCTTATCCGTCGTTTGATCCCCCCGGCTGCCCGGTGTGCCGCTGCAGCCAGATACCACGACCACAAGGATCATCGTGAGAAAAAGCTTAGCGATTTGCTGGTTGTGTGCCTCTTGCATTGCATCGATATCCTTGAAAAATTAAAAAAGCCGGAATTGGTTCACTTGAATGAGTTTGGTTTGGTGATGTGACTACTGTTTGAAGGCTCCGGGCACGCCGGCTCCGAATATATTCGGCGACATGACCTTCGATTATTGATTTTTGTCTTGTTCTACAATGGACAGAACCGTATTTATTTCCTCTTTAAATTCCCCATCCCCCGGATACCGGGATCGGAGTTCCGGTGATATAGGACGCTTCATCCGAAGCCAGAAAGGCGATTACGCTGGCAATTTCCTCTGCTTCGCCGATCCGGCCCAAGGGCGTGTTATTGAGAATGAGCTGTTTAAATTTATCGGCCATGAATGTTTCGATGGTCGGTGTGCGGGTCAGACCGGGCAGCACCGCATTGACGGTCACACCGTCTGATCCGGCCTCCTTGGCCACCGATTTGGTTAAGCCGATAACCCCGGCCTTGGCAGTCGAGTAGGCCACTTCTGCTTTGGCGCCGGTCAGCCCATAAATAGACGATACATTGATAATGCGTCCCCATCCGGCGTTACGCATGTCGGGCAGCAGCAACTGAATCAGCGTAAACGGTACGACAAGATGAATGCTGAGTACCTCCAAAAAGTCGCCGGTGTTAATTTTAGCAACGGTTCCGGGCCTGTCGAACCCGGCGTTGTTTACCAGAATGTCGATTCGGCCCTTGCTTTTTACTTCTTTTACGGCCTTTTTAAGGGCGTCAATATCGGTTAGATCCAGTGCGCGGGCGAGCACCTGTCGTTCCGTCCGGGTGGTTTGGTCGACCACTTCGGAAAGCGCTGTTGAATTTTTATCAAACAAAATTAAATCAGCGCCTTTTAAAGCGAACACTTCCGCGCAGGCCCGGCCGATTCCCTG
>JASFGZ010000224.1:0-7475 GCA_050123495.1 Desulfobacterales bacterium | reverse complement strand
CAAAGAATCAGAGGACCTTTTTTTTAACGATCTTGAATTGCTGGCTAAAGAATCTGAAGCTGAAGCGGTTGAAGAGGAAATTGAAAATGATTCAGAGGACTTAGATGAGGTGCTTGAAGAGGATTTTGAATCTGACTATGAGGATAAGGAGCAGCTGAAAAAGATGGATTCCTCCTTAAAAATTGCGGATGACGAATATGGGAATGGGAATGAGGAAAACTAGTGTTGCGTCCTGCAAATAATTTACAAAATACGGATTGATTTTATCCATCTTCTTTTACAAAGATTAAGCTGATTAAATTTCAAATAACAAAATATAAAATTCCAAATTCCAAGCACCAAATTATAAATAAATCTCAAATTTCAATTTTTGAATGACCAAAACAGACCTGATATTTTGGATTTCGGTCATTGTGATTTGGGATTTAAGAATTTTAGTGCTGGGAATTTTCTCAATTAAAGAACTCAACCGGATCGACATAGGGTTTCGGTCGTGCCTGAGAAGACTCGAGTTGATTTGCCCATCTAAAGCCCACCGATTCTTGATAAACCATACTCTCCGTTGACCTGTGCGACAGTGTGCTATAACGGATTGAGTTTGCTCGTTTCCATCCGGGAACGAGAAGAAACAGAAATAATCAACAAAATCCTGTTCATCCTGCTTGTCCAGTGGAATGCGAAGGCTATTCCTCCGGGATCTAAATAAAATAATGAAATTAACGCATCAAATTATTCTATCGCTCGTCATCCTATTGGGAGCTGCCGGTGCTGAGGCCCAGAAGGAGCATTTGATCCAGGGTCGCACCATGGGAACGACCTATCACATCACGGTGCTCACCGGCTACCTAAAAAGCATTAGCGGTCTCAAGGAGAAAATCGATGCACGGCTGAATGAGATCAATCACGTTTTCTCCACCTATACCAAAGACAGCGAAATCAGCCGGTTTAATGCTTTGAACAAGGCAGGTCAAAGATTTCGGGTTTCCGATGACTTCTTGCAGGTCATGAAAGTCGGTCGTAAGATCTATCGGCTATCTGAAGGTGCCTGGGACGGCACAGTGAGTCCATTGGTGGATCTATGGGGCTTTGGGACGACCCAAAGAAAAACGAAAATGCCTGCGGCAAGTGCCATCAAGGCGCTATTGCCAGGTGTCGGATTCGACCGTATCCAAATCATAGAACCGAATTTTATTTTGAAGAGGTCGGCGAGGATTACCCTTGATCTGAATTCCATTGCCAAAGGCTTTGCTGTGGATCAGGTGAGCCAATTGATTGCCGCCAGCGGTTTTGAAAATTATCTGGTGGAAATCGGCGGTGAAGTTTATGCGGCCGGTCTCCGCAAAGACAGCAAGAAGTGGCGGGTCGGTATCAATAGGCCGCAGAAAGATGCCGCTTTCAATGAAGTTTATAAAGTCGTCTCTCTTTCTAACCGGGGATTTGCCACCAGCGGTGATTACCGAAATTTTTTTGAAATCGACGGCGTGCGCTATTCGCATGTCATTGACCCGCGCACCGGGTACCCCGTTTCCAACGGCGTGGTCAGTGTTTCCATAATTGCGGATAACTGCACTCTTGCAGACGGCCTGGCCACCACCATAATGGTGATGGGTGTTGAAAAGGGGATTTCTTTGGTGAACCGGTTAGATAATGTTGAAGCTTTGATCGTTGTCGAAGAATCTGAAGGCAACCTGGTTGATTTTTACTCCACAGGTTTCAGGGCAGATCATCAAAAACCATAAAACCTAAACTAAATAAATATAAAATAGTGGGACGTTCTTAACTTATTAACTTATTTTCCTTCTAGTTTATAATTCATCTCCCTGGCAATCTTTTCGCCACGAACAACGGACTTGCTTACTGCCGGAATTGAGATGTTCAGCTTTTTAGAGAGCAACGCCATACTTATCCCCAATTCACGGACTGCCCAATAGCACAACAAGCTACGGGCTCTTACAATGCGGCTATACCTTCCTGCAGCCCATACTTCTTCAACATCCATATCCAAGAGATTTGCCACGCGGGCGGAAATTTTATTCAGATCAATTCCCTGTGTCTGGAGTGCATATTTTCTCTCTATGGCTTCGTTCGCAGCCCGAAGTGTTTTTTCTACAAAATCACCGTCCCCTAAAATCCGCTCATCCCCTTTTTGATAAATTTTGGCTTGGCGCAGAGATTTAAGAGCTGACCAACCACCAACGCTTCGGACAAGGCCGCCTCCAACAAGGTCTGGCCTTTTGCCCTGCGCTATACCCTTTTGGATAAAATTTCTATAATGCCGGCGCGCCATGTAACGTTTCTCATGAAAAAGTCCTAAAATTTTATCAATCTCCTGCCAGGAATTATTAGTGTTTCCTAAAATCGTACTGTGCCCGGAATAGGGATATTTATCCAAGTGGTTAATATTCTTTATAATATTTGCCCGCAAAGGGTTTAGATGAATGTATCTGACCAGTTCCAGCAGATATGTATTTTCCTGACAAAGAATAGATTTATAACGATTTTGGAAAAGATGTCCATGGCGGGCGTGTCTGCGATTATGAAAGACGGCATACCCGGTAAGAAGCCTTCGCATTATTGTTGAAATGGTTACAGTACCGGTTCTGAGAAGCAAATGAAAATGATTGGGCATTAGTGACCACGCATAGCATGGGGTATTGGTTTCTGCCAAAATTTGGCTAAGGCGTTTTAGAAAGTCTTTACGGTCAGCAGCATCCAAAAAGATTTTGTTTTTTGCGATGCCTCGGCCAATAATATGGTGGAGTGCCCCTGGTGCGTCTATGCGTGATTTTCGCGGCATACAAGGTATAATAGCATAATGGGCGGGTATCATCAAGTTGATAAGTAAAGTACGTCCCCATAATGACACAATGAAGGTACAGGTTTAATTGCTAAGGATGTTTAGTATTTCTAACGGCTTTTTGAACCTGCCAAAGCTTTTTCTGTTTGATTGAATTCCAACCGAAAGGCTGCATTGACAATAACGGATAAGTACCTATTTTTTCGTATAAAATGAAACTTTATCTACTCAGTCTCGGATGTGCTCGGAACCTGGTTGATAGCGAAATCATGTTGGGACGCATAAAACGGGCCGGTTGGACGATTGTGGAAGATCCGGAAGATGCCGATGCCATCGTGGTCAACACCTGCAGTTTTATCGAGGACGCTGCCGATGAAAGCATCGATATGATTCTCGAGCTGGCCCAATACAAACAAACCGGATCGTGCAAGCGGCTGGTGGTTGCCGGTTGTTTGCCTGAACGCTATCGCGAAGAAATTTCCGTCCGGATGCCGGAGGTCGACGCATTTATAGGTACCGGAGCGTTCGACCAAATTGTAGCGGCCGTTGAAGGTTCGAATTATCCCGGCGGGTGTTTGCTGCCGAATCCCGATATTAAACCTGCCCAGGAAAAGGATGCCGCCAGAGTGTTAAGCGCGTCGCATATGGCGTATCTTAAGGTGGCTGAAGGTTGCAGCCGGCATTGCACCTATTGCATTATTCCCAGGCTGCGTGGCAAAAAAAGAAGCCGACCGCTGCCGGAAGTAATTTCAGAGGCGCGGAGTTTGCTCGAAGCCGGTGTAAAAGAGCTGGTGCTCGTTGCCCAGGATACGACATCATACGGAATGGATCTTCGACCCGAGGTGAACCTCAGCCAGCTGGTCGAAAGCCTGGCGAACCTGCCCGCCGACCCCGCGATAAATTCAGGAACCGTTTTTGAAAACGATAACTTGGCCAACGCCTGGATCCGGGTTCTTTATGGACATCCGGAGAGTATAGAAGATTCTTTCATTAAAACGGTTGCAACCCATTCAAATGTATGCTCTTACTTTGACATTCCGATTCAGCATGTCAGCAGTTCGATTTTAAAAAAAATGGGCCGCCAATACACCCGGGACGATCTTTACCGGCTTTTTGATAAAATCCGTTCGCAAGTTCCCGATGCCGTTCTGAGGACAACGCTTATCCTGGGATTTCCCGGAGAAACCGAAAAAGATTTTGAAACGCTGCTGCGTTTCATCGAGGATATCCGATTTGACCATTTGGGCGTTTTTCTTTATTCAGACGCGGATGATCTGCCGTCACACAATTTGCCGGAACCTGTCCCGGTCGGCGTGGCTCAGGAACGTTACGATCAGCTCATGTCCTGCCAGCTGGATATATCAGCCCAAAATTACCAAAAATATATCGGTCAAACCCTGGAAGTTTTAGTTGAGGAGGCGGTGGAAGATAGATTATATGCCGGGCGGGCAACATTTCAGGCTCCGGAAGTAGACGGCATGACCTATATTAAGGTGAGGCAGGGGCAATCTGATTCCAAAATCGGATCGTTTGCCCGAATCAAAGTAACGGATGCGATGGAATATGACCTTATTGGAGATTCGATATGAATGATCTTAAGAAAAAGATCCTGTTGGAAAACGAAAATGATCTGGAAAAAATTGAAGCTGAGCTCTCCGAGAATTTAAAACCCTATCTGGATCTGGTGTCCGATGTCGCCCGTCATATTTTGTTTGCCGGTGGCAAGAGATTGAGGCCATTGCTGCTGGTTCTTTCTGCCAGACTCTGTGGATACGAGGATGACTATGCCAAAACCGTTTCAACGGCCCTGGAATATTTGCATGCAGCCACTCTCTTGCATGACGATATCGTAGACGACGCCATCCTCAGGCGTGGAAAAACAGTAGCGCATTCTTTGTATGGCAATGCCACAACGGTTCTGGTGGGAGATTTTCTTCTCGCCCGTGCGTTGGCCCTTTGTGCAGACTCCGGCAAAATTAAGGTTATCCATATTATTTCAGCTCTGACCGAAAACATGTCCACCGGCGAAGTTCATCAGCTGATGCGAAAAGGAGATGTCAGCCTCACCGAAGACGAGTATCTGGAGGTCATCCGGCGAAAAACTGCAGTTCTTTTTCAGGCCGCTTGCACGGTCAGTGCGGTCATCGCAGAGGCACCGGAAGAAAAAGAGAAAGCGCTTTCAGATTTCGGTTATCATCTTGGTATTGGATTTCAAATGGTTGATGATTTATTTGACTACACCATGGATACGGCTGATTTGGGCAAAGAGGTCGGAGCAGATCTCAGAGAAGGAAAATTAACGTTGCCGGTCATTCATGCGCTAAAGCAGGCAAACCCGGCTGATCGGGATGAGATGGTTAAAATAATAAAGAATGAAGCGTTCACTGTGGATGAATTTAATGTCCTTGTTGATCTGTTAAAGAAAAACGACGGGATTGCCTATACGGAAAGAAAAGCCGCGTTTTGCATTGAAAAAGCCAAGGCGGCGCTTTCCGCTTTCGAGCCTTCCAAAACCAAAGATTCTTTGCTTGATATTGCGGACTACGCACTTGCCCGCCGCCTCTAACGAACTTTTTTTATAGACCCATCTTTTGCTCCAGGGCTGTGTTGCGCGTCGTCGAAAAGCGCTTACGTACTAAATATACGCTGCGCTCTTTCTCCTCTCACGCCCTTTGAACACCTTAATATATAAAATCAAGATGTGAAATCCCGCATTTTGCGGGAGCCCTCAGATAAAATCTGGGTCTTTAAAAACAGTTCTATAAGTCTCTAATTCTGAAGCCAGTTTTACATTTCATATTTTTTAACGGGCTTAGCGGCCCAACGGGCTCAACCGGCAAACCTTATATCACGTTTCTTTCTGCAACAAACCTTGAGTTCCCATAACTTCAGTTCTATGTTTTGTAATTCTTTCATATTGCATATCTTAAAGCTTGAATTTATAGCAAAATTCATTTAGGGATATTACCATTATATTCATAATCCATACTGGAGAATAGAAAAAGATGTCTGGAATGTCATTAAAATGGAACAGGATGGTACTCGCACTGGTTGTTATGGTGTTGACCATTTCACCGACCATTGCGGCAAATGCCCAACAGCAGGTGCAAAATAAAACATTTGTGGTAATTGGAACGAGTAAGGTTCCTGGAGATAATATTCAGGTGGCCCGGGACCAGGCAATCTCCGATAGTTTGGTGACGGCAGTTGCTCTAATGACCGAAGAGATTCTTCAGGTAGATTCTTTGGTCGAAAACTTTCCACAGGTTAACGAAATTGTTTATGATAATACCGACACTTTTGTTCAGGATTACAAAGTGTTGACCGAGACAAGGTCCGGTAAATCCTACCGGGTTATCGTTAAGGCCACCGTGGCCGGTCAGAAAATTGCAAATCAGCTATCAAGGGCAGGGATTTTGCGGGCGAAACTAACCCTGCCAGCGATTCTCTTTTTTATTTCAGAACAGAATCTTCAGGAAGATTCCCCACGTTACTGGTGGGGAAAAGAAATGGGCGGCTTCGAAGCAACGACCGCACGCACCATGGCAAATATTTTAAGAGCCCACGGGTTTGCCATCGTTGATCACAGGGGTATCGAGATTCGCAAAATGGCTGATTGGGATTCAATTGACAAGCCTGAGTTGACGGATGAGGAAGCACTGAAACTCGGTACCCTTCTGCAGGCCGATGTGGTTATCGTGGGAACATCCATCGCTAGCCCGACGCCCAGCGTAATGGGCGATGAGTTGAAATCCTTTAAAGGCAATTTGAATGCCCGTGTGCTTCGGACCGAAACCGGCGAAGAACTATCCAACATTTCGCGAACAGCCGTTACCGCCAACGTGGATGAGAGTGCGGGCGGACGGGAAGCCCTGGCGATGGCCGGCACGCTCGCAGGAGATCAATTGGCACCCCAGTTGACCACTGCGTGGCGAAAACTGGCCGAAAAACCATCTCAGGTGGAAGTGACGGTCGAAGGGACCGGAAATCTTGCGAATTTTGTAAAATTTCGTCGCGTGCTAACCGACATTTCCGGAGTTGGCGGAATCCGGGTAAAAGAAATAAAGCCCAATGAAGCAACCCTGATTGTTGAATATCAGGGCAAGGCCGAAGATCTTGCCGCGGCGTTGATGCTGCAAGATTTTGAAAACTTCGGCATCAACATTTATGAGATCACGCAACAGAATTTAAAGATTGCGATTATTTCAGGCTAAATGTAACCCATGCCTGATTTCGGATTTAGACCTCTTTATTTGATATGGGTTTGAAACACAAAATTCACCGGCCGCTGAAGACTTAGATTCCAGTGCGGTGGGCGCCTCAATTTTTCTTGACAGAAAAAAAAGCGGGTGTTACTTGAAAATACCACTTTAGGCACGTAGCTCAGGGGGAGAGCGCTACCCTGACACGGTAGAAGTCGCGAGTTCAAATCTCGCCGTGCCTACCATTAAAAGTTAAGGGGTTACGGGATAAACCGTAATCCCTTTTTTGTTAATTGTGACCCAATTCTGACAAAATTACTAAATGCTCCATTATTTTTCATTTGACTTAATTTTTTAATAATTTATAGTAGTTATCCCTTAGTGTACAATATATACGTTTGTTCAAAAAAAATGAACATTTTTATTTATTATACAAATATAAGAGTTGCAAAATTTATTATAATAATATCTAACTG
>JASFGZ010000223.1:0-7503 GCA_050123495.1 Desulfobacterales bacterium | reverse complement strand
ATCGGCCCCGGTGCCGGAAGGTCCCGGTCTTCAAATCGGGCCACCGGACATACTTTAATACCCGAATGGGAGGTGAAGATTTCGTCTGCCGTGTAAAGTTCCTCCGGCAAAATGGGAGCCTCCGAAGTTGGGATATCGATTTTTGGCGCGGCCTCAAGAATGGACATTCGGGTAATACTGGATAAAATCCTGCCCAAGGGCGGGGTCTTGAGAACACCGTCTTTGACCAGGAAAACCGACTCAATCGAACCCTCGGCCAAAAATCCATCGGTTCCCATCGTCAGACCCACATCAAAACCGCGCTTATTGGCGTCCTTTCGAACCAAGTACCCGTTTAAATAGTGGGAGCACGCTTTGGCCACAACCGGCACCGACTGCGGATGGATTTTGCGCCACTTGGAAAGACAGGCCGATATGGGCTGGGTGTTGTCCAGGCCCAACGCCTCACTGTCCGGTATCGCAAAGATGGCCAGGTCCAGCTTGGAATCCAGAACCATTTGAATGACCGCTTCCTCGCCCCAGTAAGTCAGCATCTTAATTAAACCGCGTCCCATATTATTGGCTTTGACGGTTTCAGCAACCGCTGTAACAATCTCTTCGGTGGAATAGGCCATCTCCATTTCCAAGAGCTCAACACTTTTCGTCAGTCGTTGGAGGTGTTTGTCCAATCGAAAAGCAACCGGACCGTCAGGACCGACGTGAATGCCAAATACCTCGAAAATAGCCGATGCCCGTGAAAAACCGTGAGACAACAGCGGCGCGGTGGCCTCATGCCATGGGATAAGCTCCCCGTTAAACCAGACTTTTGACTCGCTGTTCATAGATACCTCCTCGGCAGATAGAAAGATTGAAAAAATTATCGGCTTTAGATTTCATTGAACCTTTTCTCTTCCGGCAGTTAGAAGTTTCGCCAATCCAGTTACCATCCTAAAGTCAATGGTGCCGACGGCACCAGTTTCGGCATGAGCAGGTTGGGGAGTGCCAGGGAAAGGAAGGGAAAATAGGTGGTTGCCAGCACCACCGGAACCGAGCAGGTTACAATAAATATAAACTGCGTTTTCAGCAGCTTGTCCACGCTGCAATTCCCAATGCGTCCTGCCAGATAGAGGATGGGAGCGGTGGGCGGCGTTTTATTTCCAAGCCCGAGGTTGGTGCCCAAAATAGCGGCAAAATGGACCGGATGAATGCCAAGTTCCTGCATCAGTGGAAACAAAAGCGGTGCTGCCAGTAATGTGCCGCTGAAATCGTCCATCAGCATGCCGAGAAGAAGAAGGAATACGTTGACCATCAGTAAAATCGCATATTTATTTTCCGTGACACCGATCAAGGTTGCAATCAACCGTTTCGGTACATTCTCCATGACGTACATACGGCTTAAAATCATCACAAAAAAGATCATCAACAGGATGACCCCGGTTGTGGTGATCGTCGATACCATGGCTTCTTTGAATAGTTTCCAATCCAATGTACGGTAGATAAAAAAGCCCACGGGAATGGCATACAAAACCGCTATTCCTGCAGCTTCAGTCGGGGTGAAGACGCCCCCGTAAATTCCCCCCAGCACGATAATCGGCATCAGCAGCGCAAAAAAACCCTTATAAATCGACGTTCCAAAATCTTTGACCTTATCCTGCAGTGGCGCCGGCGGCAAAACCTTGATGGGCAGTTTGCGGCACATTAACCAATTGACCGTACTATACAGCACCACCATGATTAGACCCGGTATAACCGTGGACAAGAAACAGGCTGCCACGGATTGCCAGGTAACCCAGGCATAGAGCACCATGGGTACGCTGGGAGGAATAAGCTGACCGAGGACCGAGGGCGCCGCGACGATAACGGTTGCATGTCCCCGGGGATAGCCCCGCTCCACCATCCGTGGAATCATGACGCTGCCGATGGCCGCCACCGCCGCCGAGCAGGTCCCGGCGATGGCGCCGAATACGGCACAGCTTATGATGGTAACCGTACCCAAGCCGCTCTTGGTTCGACCCAAAACAGCATCGGAGATGGCCACCAGCCGTGCGGCAATACCGCCGGAGCTCATGAGCCCGCCCATCAGGATGAAAAAAAGGATCGCCAGGACCGCCATTGAATTTGTTTTGTGAAAACCGGTGGCCATAATAAACATCGGATCATAGCCGCCCAGGATAAACATAAATAAAACGGCAGCCATAAAACAAAAAGGCACCGGAACGCCGAGCACAAGCAGGCCGACAAGAATTATCAAATCAAGAATGACTTCCATACCCTATACGACCTCCTCCTCGGCTAAATTTTTAAAAAAAGGCGCCTTGCCGAAGCTCTCAAGAATATTGTCGACTAACTCGGCCACAAAATAAATAGACATCAAGATGGCGCCGAAGAAAACGGCGCTCTGGGATAGAACCATCGGCAGCAGCAGCGCTTGTGAAGTTTCCCCCTCTTTAATACCCCAGATAAAATAAGGATAACTCCACGAGACCATTATGAGGGAAAGAACCACAGTAATCAGGCTGGCGACGGATTTGATTAAGGCAAGGGATCTCGGCGTGTTAAACCATAAATGCACCAGTTCCGCTTTGATATGGCTGCGTTCATAGGCCCCATAAGATGCCCCCAGAAAATACAGCCACATGGCGATGAGGGTAACCATCTCTTCCACGCCAAAAAGGGGTGAACCAAATACGTAGCGCAGCATGACCTCAATAAATATCAGTACGGCAACAACGCATCCGGCTATAATAATGAAGCCTTTCTGGAGAGCTAACAGCCCGTTCCAAACGATCAGCCCGATTTTTTTCATTTCTTCACCAAACGCTGGATGTCGATGGTGAAGCTCGCCGCATCGAAAGGGAGGAGAACTTCACCATCACTTTGATTGAGCCTTATTTTACCGGCATACCCACTTCTTTTCGGCATCTATCCACCAGGGCTTTGCCCATGAGCGGCTCCATTTTGGGCCAGACATCTTCCCGGATGGCTTTGGCAAACGCCTTTAATTCCGCATCGGTGGGCACAAGGACCTTCAGACCGAAATCCCTTAATTTCTGGCGGAATTCTTCGTCTTCTTTCAGAAAATAATCCCAGCGGCCTTGCACCTGTCGCTCTGCGGCTTCCAGCAGGATGGTCTGGTCGGCCTTGGACAGTTCGTTAAAGAGCTTGAGGTTCATAAAAAACCACCAGGGCTCCAGATAGTCGTTGTATTGGATCCACACCCCCTGGATGTCTTTGAATTGATAGCCCTGAAATGGCGGGCCGCCGGATTCGCCGTCTGCCACCCCCCGCTCAATGGCACTAAAGGCCTCGTTGTACGGAATTGTGGAGGGAATATAACCCAACCGTTGCCAGGTCAGCTCGCAGGCTTTCAACGGCATGACCCTGATTTTCATTTTGTTGGGCTTCATTTCCCGCCAGCCATCCGGTACCTCTCTTGTGGTCACACCGGCCCAACCGATGGGCATGAGCGCCAGGCCCTTTATGCCCTGATCCAACAATAAATCACCCACCATATTATAGACCCAGCCGCCTCTCTGGTAGGCTTCCTTAGCCTCTGCGGTATTTGTGAACAGGTAGGGCATATAGTACCCAATGTTCAGCCTGGGGTCATAGGTCGGGGCAAGAGGCTGCATCGCCAATTCATAGTCTCCCCGCATCACGCGTTCATGGCATTCGACCCAGTCACAGAGCGTGCCGCCCGAGTAAATGGTAATATCAATGCGACCATTTGTTTTGTCCTTTACCTCTGCGGCAAAAGCCAGGGCCCTTTCGTGAAAATCGCTGTCTTCAGGCATAACCTGAGTCAAGCGCCATTTGTAATTTTTGGCAGACGCCTGGGGCGCCCAGACGCCTCCAAAAGCAATCGCCAGTCCTAAAAAAACACACATTAAAATTTGCCACTTTCGAATCATAATGTCCCTCCTTTTTATGGTATGGGTTTTGCGAATTATCCAACCTGTCGAAATAACTTTAAATTTAATTCATACTGGGTTTCACCCTATCCCGTTGGCCTGTAGGAAACACATAAAATCATTTCAACAAGTTAGCCCAATCTTTCTTCCCTGCCGGGCAGGTTCGGCTTTGGTTGCATAATTCTCTCAGGTGGGAGGCGGTCATTTCAATTGACCCTCACAAGCAGCCGGCTTTCTGTGTTCAGTGACTTTTTCTTAAATGTCTCTTTGTGTTTGTAATCGGGTGAAGAGTTTAAAAATCCCCGCTATGAACGGACAGCGGGCAATTGAACTTTTTACAAAACAGTCAATTCAATATCTGAGGGGTCGGGGAGTTTTTTCTCATTGTCGTAAGTCTTTTGTTTTTCTTTAATTTTACAGATTGAATTGATAATCGATAAGAACTCTCTTTTTCTCGAATGGATTAGGCAGAAATGTGAGTTGTGTGATGGATTCAGCCACAGCCCAGCATTTGGATACTCAAATTAACATAACGGTCCAATATCCAAATAACCAAAGCGGACTTTATTGTCAACATTGATTTTGTAAAGGGGTGCTAAGATTTTCGGCAATTTTGAGCATAGCTTGCCGGCTTGTCTATAGCCACGATTTTTTTACAGGTGGGTTTCAATCTGATACTTTTAAGACAAGAGATTTAGGATTTCCTTGCGTGTCTTTTCGATTTTTCCGCAGAATGAGTTTCTAATCGGTTGATATCCAGTAAATATCTGGAATAATTACAGGCCATGAAAAACCGCTATCATCATTACAAGATTTTGGACCTCTGAGCGAGCTTTCTGCAACATTTTCATTCTTTGACACTGTTTAGAATCCTGTGATATCGAGTACGTATTTGGCGTCTGTTCCAAGGGTGAGGAATTCGATCTTCTCCAAAAGCTGAAGAATTTTTTAAAGTGTATTCTATCCAAAAGGAATTTAGATGAAATATAGAAAGTTTGGAAACTTAGACTGGGAGGTGTCCGTTTTGGGTTTTGGTGCCATGAGGTTACCCGTTATTGGAAAAGATCCGGCACATGTCGATCAACCAAAAGCGATTGAAATGATCCGTTATGCCATTGATCAGGGTGTTAATTATCTTGATACGGCCTATCCCTACCATGAAAAGCATGGTGAAATTGTCGTGGGGAAAGCTCTCCTAAATGGCTATCGCGAAAAGGTGAAGTTGGCCACTAAACTTCCCTCCTGGCTTGTTGAAACTCCGGATGACTTTGACTGCTTTCTTAATGAACAGCTCGAAAAACTGCAGACTGACCATATCGACTTTTACCTTTTGCACGCCCTGAATACAACTTACTGGACAAAACTCAGGGATTGGGAAGTTCTAAAATGGGCAGAGGGTGCCATCGCTGATGGAAGGATTCAATATCTTGGTTTTTCGTTTCACGATAATTTTGAAGTATTTAAAGATATCGTGGATGCTTACGAAAAATGGACTTTTTGCCAGATTCAATACAACTTCATGGACATCGAATATCAGGCTGGCACAAGGGGTCTTCAATATGCTGCGAACAAGGGACTTGCCGCAGTGATCATGGAACCGTTACGTGGCGGTCAATTAACGGCCAAAATACCGAAATCTGTCGCTGAGTTATGGGAAAGTGCCATTGTACGCCGCACTCCTGCCGATTGGGCCTTGCAATGGATTTGGAATCACTCTGAAGTTTCTGTTTTACTAAGCGGTATGTCCACCATGGAACAGGTCATTGAGAATCTTGCTAGTGCGGATCGCTCAGGAGCCGTCACATTATCTAAAGAAGATCTTATTCTTATTGATAAAGTGAGGGAAAAATACCGCAGGATAGCTCCAATAGCTTGCACAAATTGCAAATATTGCATGCCATGTCCAAATGGTGTCGAGATCGCGGCTATACTAGAATATTATAATGATGCGATTATCTACAACAATCCCAGAACAGCAAGATTTCTTTATCGTAACCTCTCTGAAGACAAACGTGCGAACCAATGCGTCGCGTGTTTTGAATGTGAAGAAAAATGTCCTCAGGAAATTCCAATATCCGAACATCTTAAAGAGGCGCATGCCTGGCTTAATAAGTCAAAATAGACGCTTAAGACCGAAATTTTACGAAAGTTTGAATAAATTCATCAACGGGAATTTCATTAATTAGCCAACGCATGAGGTTGCAATTAATAGAATGATCGACGAACTGGTGCTATCTAAATGGTTAAGTCCTGCGCGGAGTGCTCAGCAGCGTGCAGATTTGCTGCCCTTGCGGTCACCTTTGACTCGGGCCAGAGAGCCGGCGATTGCCCGGAATTTTATCTTTCAGTTTACACCTAACAAGTTTGCCGCTTTTCTTTAATGGAGGTAGCTATCGAAAGGGGGAAAGATGCAAAAGCCCATATACCAAAACCTGTTTAAACCCTTGAATTTGAACGGTCTTAGATTGAAAAACCGTATCACGATGGCACCTTTGTATCTGGGATACGCTGCCGAAGGGGGCAGGATGTCCACGCTGCTGCTTCACCATTATAATGAGATGGCCAAAAGCGGGGCGGCCATGATTATGGTTGAGAACGCGAGTATAACGGCCAGCGGCAGCGGCTCGCCCCGAACCATCAGGTGTGACCACAATCGGTATTTAAAAGGCTTAGAAACACTTGCTGATGCGATCCACAGGGAAAAGAGCCTCGCCGGTCTTCAGATCAACCATGCAGGACGATTTGCACATGTTTCAGAATCGGTAGCACCGTCAGCCGTTCCGGCATTTGGGAGAACCCCTCGAGCACTTACCAAAAGAGAGATAACCGCCATCCAGAAGCAGTTTGCAAAAGCTGCCTTACGCGTGAAAAAAGCCGGATTTGATCTGGTGGAACTCCACGGGGGTACCGGTTACCTGCTTGTTCAGTTTGTTTCTCCCAGAACCAATAAACGCAGCGATTCTTACGGTGGGCCAATTGAAAATCGGATTAAATTTCCGATAGAAGTTTTAAAACGTGTAAAAGATGCTGTGGGAGATTTCCCGGTCGGGTATCGTTTTTTAGTTAATGAGTGGCTTCCGGACGGTCTTAAAGAAAGTGAGTCTATCTTTTTGGCCAAACGCTTGGAGCAAGAGGGAATTGCCTACATCTCTGCCATGGGTGGTACATATGAATCTTTCTTCCTGCCGGAAATAGTGGCAAAAGTCAAAAGGGTCGGTTACATGGTATCCTTGGCCGCCGCTGTTAAAAAGAACGTGGGCATTCCTGTCATTGCAGCGGGGCGGATATCAACGCCGTTGAAAGCCGAATCCATTTTGAGAGAAAAAAAAGCGGATCTAATCGGACTAGCCCGTATGCTATGGGTCGATCCTGAATGGCCGAAGAAGGCCAGAAAAGGTAAGGATCGATTCATTAAAAAATGCAGCCCGAGATGCGACGCGTGTTTTCAACGCGTTATGCAGGGAAAACCGGCCTATTGTCCAAGATGGGGTAAGGAAAGGCGGACGATATATCAAGGTCTATTTCAGTAAAGGCATATTCATTATCAGGCAAACGACTTAAGGGTCTATCTTTTTGCATTAGCGGAAGAAACCAAAAAAAAACAGTATGTTGA
>JASFGZ010000222.1:0-7518 GCA_050123495.1 Desulfobacterales bacterium | reverse complement strand
ATTTATGCTTTCTACCGTTCACATCATCTGGGGAAAGGACGTCGCAGAATATCCTGATCGCGTGGCGGAAATTAAGGCACTGGCTGAATTCATCAAGGAACGCACCGAAGACCCGACGGCCTGGAGTCGCAATCTGATTTTACTCGGCGATTTTAATATTTTTGATGCCGATCCAGCCAACGCGGCTTTTAACGCGATTACCCAAAACGGTTTTCAGATACCAAAAGCCCTTCAAAACATTCCACCCTCCAATGTCGGCAAAAAACCGCGCTTTTATGATCAAATTGCATTGAAGGTGCGGAAAAATAACTTCGCCCCTACCGGCCGCGGCGGTGTTTTTGACTACTTTAACCTGATCTACAGGAATGAAGACTATGAAGCCTACATCCCGTCAATGATGGAAGGCAAGGCAGAAGATGACCCCGACAACCGGTTTGTGTATGATTCCAAAGGCAATGTTCGTACTGCAAAACAGCGCCGCGCATATTACCGCAATCATTGGCGGCGGCGGCAGATGTCGGACCACCTGACCATGTGGCTGGAATTAAAAATTGACTACGGGGAAGAATATCTTAAGAAAAGGACGGTTCATTCCTGACGGTCGGAAAAATTATAAATGCCCGCAGGATCTTCTTGGCCAATTCATTCCTGGCTTGCAGTATGTTCGGCACTCATCTTTTGAGAAAGTTCCAGTGTTTTTGTGCTCGGTGCTGTATTCACCGTAAATCCAACGGTCCAGACTTTGACTTTACCGGTAGTGGTTGAATACGTTTGAAATCGAAGATGGCCGGTATTTAGAAGGTAGGTATAATCAAAGTTGGTGGAATGGATGCCAAACGTCTCAACGGGATAAGACTGCCAGCTTTGGCCATTGTCAAAGCTGCGGTGCAGCTTGTTGTGACCGTCAACGGCTGTAACAACGCCATTTGCATCTGTTAAAATCCTGGCCGGAATGTATTCATAGGGCAGCTTTGCGGGAGCAGACCAACCGACTTCGGGACGCCACAAGGACCACCAGCCTGTATCACTACTGTTATCCGCAAAAGATACTACCGGATACCCGTCTGCGGTAACACCCACATAGCTTGTGTACCAGAGGCCGCCGTCTATCCCGCACCAGTCAGGCCCCACAACCACATCGCTATTTTCGAGAGTGATCGGCAGGGTTTCGTAAAGAGAACCATCGGCCCGCTTAAAGGTGTCACCGCCATCATCCGAATACGCATAAAGCACATGGGTGTGGTATCCCGAAGAGCCATTCCCGTCATCCACCACCCAGGTTACGTGCATGCGGTTTTTGCTGTCAAAAAAGATGCGCGGTCGATAGGGCTGATAGGCCGTGCCTTCGGCTCCGGAATCATTCCAAAAAAAGGTTTTGACGCCATGGGGGTATTCAGTGCCGCCCAACATAACCCAGATTTTGGCGTCTGTATCATATCTGGCAATAGCTGCGGCCATGATTCCAGGAGACCACCCGGTACCGAATTTAACCCGGTGACGAAATGTAATGAAAAGCACGCCGTTTGGATCCCGCGCAAAAGACGGATACGTGATCCAGGTCCCCGGGATGGTTCGGGACTCATCATCGCCGATAAACGTAAAGGATGAGATATCTTCCGGTTTATCGGAAACAACATATTGCCAGGCATATTCATAATATGGGTTGCCGGTTTTGGGATGATTATACGGGGAGTGATGCATGTTGCCGGCCACATGGATATAGCCATTGCGATCAATAGCCACCGAAGCACCGTTATGCCAGGGGTCGCTATCGGTTTCTTCAAAGATCACATTTTGAGATACGGTGCCGTCTGATGATTTCTTGATAATCAATGTCCTTAATTGCCGGGTGACATAAACATAGTAAATCGCATCATTGTATGTGGCCACCGGCGTCTGCCAGTCGCTGCCGGTTACTTTGGAAGCATCATTGAATTCAAATTCTTTGGTAATGGTGACGGTTTCCGGCGGCGGTTGCCCCCATGCCGTGTTTGTATAAATAAATAAAGCCACCGGAACCGCCACCAAAGCGGAATAGGAAAACTTCATGAATCGTCTCCTTTTTTACAATCCCCCGACATTCATTATTTGACAAGGACCTTAGAAGCCCCCCCGTCGTTTGCCGACCCCAATCATCCACAGAAAGAAAAGCATTGCTTTATCGGCAATAAAACCAGGTGCAAAATGAGTACCAAATGACAAAGCGAATACCATGCAAAATCGGTGAAACCGATTAATGAAGACAGGTGTTTTCCCCAGTTCGCCAAAACCTGCACATAATCAAAAGTTTAGGTCATTCAAATTCGCGCGGATGCAACCTAATTTCCCATCACCGTATATACACAGCGGCTGCTCAATTCATATCCCGAATGCAAGTGTGTGCGAAAAATTATACCCCTGCGTATACAGAATCATAACTATTGGAGATTACAGTCGGATTCCATCTATTCAAACTCATCTTGTTATCGAGCAATTAATTTACTTTTATATAGTTGCGAATTACACTGTTTTCGGATAGACTCTCCTATTAAGGATAAGAATCAACCTTCACATTTTTTACATCGCTCTATGATTTTAAAAACAATGGCTTTCCGCGTCTGTTCCCAGAAACGGTAATGAAAATGATTTTACAAATTAAAGATTAAAGGAGGCAACTAAATGGAAGCTTATTGTGTGAAATGCAAAGCCAAGAGAGAAATGAAGGACACCAAGGAAATAACCATGAAAAATGGCAGACCCGCTACTCAGGGTATCTGCCCAACCTGCGGCACCAAGATGTTCAGGATCGGCAAGAGTAAATAAGGCTGACGGTCTCGTTTTTTAAAACATTTAATAATTATCAATGGTGAATTAACTCCGGTGGAAGTCGCTGCCGGAGTTAATTCATTTTCGAAGATCGCTATTTGATGACACATCTCGTCTTCGTATATGGAACCCTTAAAAAAGGCTTTCCGAATTACGATAATTATATGGATACAGACGACAGATTATCCGTGTCAGCTCAAGTGAACGTATACACCATGATATCAGGGAAGCACTGGCGTATCTCGTGCCGCCAGAGCACGTTGCAGATCGCCGATCCAACTACTTGAAGACTTATGGAATGGATGACGCAAAGAAGTACAAGCCAAGAAAATGAAAATTTAAGAGATGAAAGTACATATTCGACCGGAGACAAACGACGATATCAGAAAAATAAGGAATTAGAAAGCGGCGCCTTGTCTGAATATCAGGGCGTTGTGAAATACCATCCCCTATTTGCTCAATAACAATCAACACCTAAAGGAGGAATTACCAGATGGCTGCATATATGATTGCCAGAATCAATGTGACCGATTGGGACAGATACAACGAATACATCAAAGTCACACCGGGGATCATCGCAAAATATGGGGGCCGGTTTATCGTCCGCGGGGGAGAAATGGTCACCCTGGAGGGGCCGGAAGAAAAATGGCGCATCGTTGTTGTTGAATTTCCCGATCTTCAAAAAGCCAAAGATTTTTACAATTCAGCAGATTACACCGACGCTAAAAAAATTCGCGAAGGTGCTGCCCTGGCGCAATTTGTTGCCATTGAGGGTCTTGAGTGATCACCTGGGCTTTGCCGGATCCTGTGTATCATCAATTTGATTTCATATGGCCAAAGATTTATTGCCTGCGATATAAAGGAATTTGAAAATTTCATTAAACAAAATGACAGCTCAAGAAAATGCCTCCTTTAAAAATTCGAGATGTTCGTACAGATGATTTAAATGACCTGCTCGAGTTAAACCAGTCAAATTTGCCACATGTAGGCTCTATTTCAATGCCCGATATGGCGCATCTTCACAATCAGGCTGCCTATTTCCGTGTGGCTGAATTCGAGGGCCTAGCATCAGGATTTTTAATCGTTTTTGATCCGCAGGCCGATTACAATAGTGTTAATTTCCAATGGTTTAAAAAGCACTATAACGCCTTTGTCTATATCGACCGAATCGTCGTTGCACCCGATTTACGCCGAAAAGGCATTGCTTTCTCACTGTACCAAGATCTTGAACATTTTGCCGCGCAACGCAACATTCCCATTATGACCTGCGAATACAACCTGCGGCCGGAAAACGAGATTTCCCGGCAGTTTCATCAAAAATATGGGTTTAAAGAAGTTGGGATCCAGAAAACCGAAAACGGCAAAAAGACCGTCTCGCTTCAAATCAAGCAAGTGGTCCCGCTAGCGTCTTCTACTAGCTGAATTTTGCATGAAATAGGATTCTCATCTATTTTCATACAAAATTTAGGTACTAAATAACCGGGTGATAGATAATCGTGTAATGGCTAAATTCCAAATCAATCGTGAAGGCCTGCTAAAACTTTTACAGAAACTGATTCAAATTGAGTCGGTGAATCCATCGCTTTCAAGCAGAGGCACCGGTGAGGCCATCATTGCTCGATATATCGGAACGTATCTGAATAAATTGGGACTGGCGGTTCGCTTTCAGGAGATTGAGAAAAACAGAGTAAATGTGATCGGGATCTTAAAGGGCACCGGTGGGGGACCATCTCTTATGCTAAACGGTCATACGGATACCGTCAGCACAGATCGCATGGAAATGGATCCATTCCGAGCAGAGAAAAAAGGGGGCAAAATCTACGGCAGAGGCGCCCTGGATATGAAGGCCGGCATCGCCGCTATGATGATGGCTGCGCACACAATCATCGAAGCGGGAATCAAATTGAAAGGCGATGTAATCCTGACCCTGGTTGCAGATGAGGAATATGCCAGCATTGGAACTGAAGCCGTGGTCGATGAATATACTGCGGATGCAGCCATCATCTGTGAGCCGACGGAACTGGATATCGTCATTGCACATAAGGGGTTTGCCTGGATAAAAATTGAGATTTTCGGGCAGGCCGCCCATGGCAGCTTGCCGCACAGGGGAATCGATGCCATCGTCAAGGCCGGCAAAGTCCTGGCGGCGATTGAGAACCTCGGGAAAAGGGATCTGAACCAAAAGACGCATCCGTTACTGGGGTCTCCGTCCATTCATGCCTCCCTGATTGAGGGAGGCACTGAATTAAGCACCTATCCGAATTACTGCAAAATCGAGCTGGAAAGAAGAAATCTACCCGGCGAAGATCGCAAAGCAGTTACCGCAGAAATCCAGGACTTACTTCAGAATATCCAGCGGCAAGATGATCAATTCAAGGCCGACTTTGATGTTTTTTTCTTTCGGCCAGCATTTGAGATTTCTCCGGATCAAGCCATCGTCCAAACCGTCCGCCGGGCCTATGAATTGACATTCGATAAATCGCCCAGCTTTGAGGGGATGTGGGCCTGGCTGGATTCTGCTATTTTAGCGCAAGCCGGTATACCAGCCGTTATTTTTGGCCCCTCCGGTGACGGTGCGCACGCCGCCGTCGAATACGTCGATGTGGAGTCGGTCATCACCACAACCCATGTTTTGGTTCAATCGATTATCGAGTTCTGCAATCCCTAGATGAAATATGAAGAAACTTATGTTGCGCCTTCCCATTTTTTATCTGATCGTTGTATTTGGCATGTATTTCTTTCAAGATTATTTTATCTATTACCCCGAAAAATCAGATCCTGAATTAATCGAGCGATCCGCTCAAGATAAAAATTTACGGCTTTGGCCGGATAATGTAAAAACTTACCGCGGTTTCGTATCGCCGGGTGCATCTCAAAAAAGTTTTGGAACGATAGTGGTATTCCACGGCAACGCGGGAAATGCCCTGGACCGAAATTACTATGCCAGAGCATTAAACCGACTTGGGTATCGCGTGATATTGGCTGAATATCCCGCCTATGGATCCCGCCCGGGAAAAACCAGCGAAAAAGAATTCACAGAGGATGCCATTGCATCGATCCGCCTGGCGCTAAAAGAGTTTGGACGACCGCTCTATATTCTTGGAGAGTCACTCGGTTGTGGCGTGGTGTGCGGCGTCGTTGCCAAAAGCAATACGACCATCGATGGTGTCGCTTTGATAACTCCGTGGGATTCATTATCCAACCTCGCCCGCAGCAAATATTGGTTTCTTCCAGTCCGATGGATGCTGAAGGATTCCTACGACAATGTGACGAACCTATCAAATTATCACGGCCCGGTAGCAGTCATCATGGCGGGGCAGGACAAGATTATCCCTAACCGATTTACCCGCCGTTTGTATGAAGCCTTGCAGGAGCCCAAGCGTCTTTGGATATTTCCGAAAGCAGGGCACAATAGTTGGCCATCCAGCCCGGGTGAGTCATGGTGGGGTGAAATGGTCAATTTTTTGCAATCGACAAAAGCCGGTAATGAATCCAAATAACCCTAACAAATCTGATTAGATGCATTTTGGGGATAGCTTCTATTTATCTTTGGTTGAATCTATGCTAAAGGCAGCCTCACAGTATTTCATGCGGTAAGGAGATTTTGCGATGAGCGACTTTGGTGAAAGATTAATCAAGCTAAGGTCTGAAAGCAAGTTGACCTTAAAAGAAATATGCCAGCAGACCGGCATTCCGCCATCAAGATTGGTCGAATTGGAACGGAATGTAAGAATACCGACACCCGGTCAAATAGAGCGTCTCGAAAAATTTTATAAGGTCAATTCGGGAGAACTCGCCGAGCTGGCCAAATCATTTTTTAAATTTTAGTAGGAATTTCCGCGATTTGTGCTATAATTAGTGCATAAATTGAGTGTGCCCGGATATTGGAGCAGATTTCATGGAGTATGATTGGGAATTCGGTGAACGGATAAGGTGCAGCGCGGATGAAAAAAGCCAGTGCTTAGCCCTTGTCTCCCAGATCGTTTCCATGGCCCAAAAGGCCAAGCGCAACGGACTGCTTTCCCTGGTGCAGGAAGCTGAAGAAACCACCTCTTTCCTTTTGCGCAAGGGACTTCAACTCATCCTTGAAGGTGTGCAGCCTTCGCTGGTGGAAACCACCCTGGAATATTATATCCTTTCCGGCACTTACACCGGCAAGGATCTATTGGAGCGCTGTATCATTAAGGAAGGTGTTCTGGCCATTCAAAAAGGGGTCAACCCCCAAATCATCCAAGAGCTTTTGCTATCCTTATTTGGTGAAAAAGGCCATGAGGCGTACGACGAGGAATTTGGCGACAAGAAAAAGGACAAACAAGAAGTTTTTTTTGACAAAATAAAAAAAGATCGAGCAGCAACTCCGCTGAGCTCCAAGCTAGGGCATACGATTATACAGCTCGATGATCAGTCCATTCAACAATGCCTCAAAGAAATCAGTACCGTGGATCTGGCCCGGGCACTCAAGGGCATGGAGGGTGAAGCAAAAATAAAGGTATTTAAAAATCTTCCGAAAAGATCCGCCGCAATCTTACAGGAAACGGTTGAGCACCTGGATTTGATGAGAGATTCCGAAATGACCGAGGCTCAGGAAAAGATCCTCCTGGTAATTTCCGGCTTGGAAGCGCAAAGTGATATCCGGGCCGCCAACTAGAACCCATCTCAAAAACGCGTCTAAGTGTCCAGGGCTGCTTTGCCCCCGCCGGTGTAGGCGGGATT
>JASFGZ010000221.1:0-7554 GCA_050123495.1 Desulfobacterales bacterium | reverse complement strand
ATCGTTGATTTTACATTTTCCGGCAACGTATTAAAATCTTCTGGTGTAATCGGTTGACCGTCAACGAGCGGAATGGTTTGAAAATCATCTTCAGTTTGTTCGATTTGCAGATTTTTTTTGGCGGCAAAGATTTCGAGATGCTCATACAGATCATGCTGTCTTTCAGCATATTTATTTTTTATTCCGGATAATTTTTTTATATAGGTTTCGTTTTCAAATATCTCGGGCAGATCCTTTTTTAAGCTTTCGATGGCCCGGTTCATTTTTTTACTGAATCGAATCGCGTTTTTCGGGGGAACTGTGATGGCTTTCGGGCGGAATTCATCCTTGAAGTTATTCACCAGGCACCATTCGTTTGGTGTGGATAATGTTTTGGCATGTTTGGTCACCAGATCTCTGACAATGGTGGATTTGCCCGTACCGGCCAAACCGGTTACAAATATATTGTAGCCGGGGTCATTCATGTTGAGACCAAAATCAATGGCCTCAACGGCGCGCTCCTGCCCGATAACGGTATCCAATGGCCTGACTTCAGACGTGTTTTTAAATTTGAAGATCTTCGGGTCACAAATCCGTCTTAAATCCGAGACTTTCAACTCGAACTTCTTCGGCATAATTGTCTCCTCTGCAGAAGTAACACCTTCAATTTTAAACTTTAGGCATTTTAGTTCACTTTAGGCATTTTTCACTTATGATTTTAATCAACAGTATATCAGGGTGTGATATGTTTTACAATTTTCGTCAGCGGTTAATGTCTTTTCGAAATCACTTTGCCTTCAAATACTTTTTAAAACACCGGGCCGTATGGGATGTGGCCGTATATTTTAAAAGCTCCTCTGGAGATCCGGATGCCACCACCTGGCCGCCGTCATCACCGCCTTCCGGACCCAAATCGATAACATAATCGGCTTCCTTAATAATTTCCATGTTATGTTCAATGATGGCTACGGTGTTGCCTTCATCGACCAGGGCCTGGAGAACACCGATCAAACGTTGAATGTCGGCCAGATGTAAACCCGTAGTCGGTTCGTCTAAAATATACAGGGTGTGCCCGTTGGATGATTTAACCAGCTGCTTGGCCAATTTTATGCGCTGGGCCTCTCCACCGGACAGGGTGGGGCTGGGCTGCCCCAGACACAGGTATCCCAGGCCGACATCACAGATAAACTGCACGGCGCGTCGGATTGACGGTACGGCCGAAAAAAACCGAACCGCCTCGGCAAATGTCATTTCAAGGACATCGGCGATATTTTTGCCTTTATATTGTACTGCCAGGGTTTCCTTGTTATAGCGTCGGCCCCGGCAAACTTCGCAGGGGACGTATACATCCGGTAAAAAACTCATTTCCACCTTTGGTCGCCCCTGACCTTTGCAGACCTCGCAGCGGCCCTCGGCCACATTAAACGAAAAACGGCCGGGTTTGTAACCTCTGGCCCTCGCGGCCGGCGTCATGGAAAATAATTTGCGAATGTCCGCTAAAAAGCCCACATAGGAGGCCGGAACCGATCGCGGTGTGCGGCCGATCGGGCTGTGGTCCACTTCCAGGACCCGCTGTAGAAGATTCCAACCTTTAATGTCTTTACACGCACCGGCCGGATATCTTTTTTTCAGCAACCGGTTGCGCAACCCTTTATACAGCGTTTCTTTTAAGAGGGAAGATTTACCCGAGCCCGAAACACCGGTTACGCATATGAGACGGCCAAAAGGAAAATCCACCCGGATCTTCTTCAAATTATGAGTCGTTGCACCGCTAACCGTCAATTTGGGGCCATGACCGCAGGGTCTGAGATGGGACGAAATCTTTTTGGGATGACCGTCAATCAGCGCCCCGGTAACCGATGCGCCGACCTTTTTGAGGTCGGACAACGCACCGTTGGCGACGACACGCCCACCATCCTGACCGGCACCGGGACCCAGGTCGATTATCGTATCGGCGGCGCGAATGGTTTCCTCGTCATGCTCGACGACCAGAATGCTGTTGCCGCGATTGCGCAGACTTTGGAGTGCGTCGATCAAAATCCGGTTGTCGCGAGCATGCAGACCGATGGTGGGTTCATCCAGGATATAACAAACCCCGGTGAGATTGGATCCCAGTTGGGCAGCCAGACGAACCCGCTGGGCCTCTCCACCGGAAAGCGTATCGCCGCTGCGGGCCAGGGAAAGATAAGACAAACCCAGGTGATTCAACAAAGACAGGCGGCTCAGTATTTCGGCCACGACCGGTTCGGCGATGGGCTTTTCGTGCACATTGAAGTTCAAGGTTTTAATGAGTTCAATTACGTCCCGGGCCGGTTTCTGCACGAGGTCCCAGATGGAATGACCACCGACCTTCACCGCCAGCGCCTGGGGTTTGAGACGACTGCCGCCGCACGTGCGGCAGGGCGTATAGGTGGTCGATTCTTCATCTTGGGTGTGACTTTGGGCACCCAATCCGCCGCACGTGGGGCAGGCACCCTGTTTGCTGTTGAAGGAAAACAGCCGCGGGTCCAGTTGTTCCAGACCGATTCCGCAGGTCGGACAGACGCCGGAAAGGCTGAAGACTTCCTCATTTCCGCGATGATCCAAAACGAGGAGACTGCCGCCACCTTCCTGCAGAGCTTTAGCGACCAGTTGATCAAGATTTTTTGAAGGCAGACTTCCGATGACCAGCTCGATGGTGTGCTCTTGATAACGGCTCAACGCCATACCTTCTTCAAGGTTGTAGATTTTGCCATCGATGCGGGCCTTTCTATACCCTTTATGGCGTGCTCTGGAAAGCACTTCCTTATGGAATCCTTTGCGCCCGAAGACCTTGGTCGCCAATATCCTGGACGGTTTTTTTGAATAACGCTTGCCGATCTGTTTGACAATTGCTTCCCGGGTTTGGGTGGTCAGGCGGCGCCCGCATCCCGTGCAATGCTGGCTGCCCAGCTTGCTGAACAAAAGTCTGAGGTAATGATAAATTTCCGTGAGGGTGGCTACGGTCGAGCGTCGGCTGGAATGACTGACGCGCTGCTCGATGGCGACGGTCGGGGCCAAACCGGTGACTTGATCCACATCCGGGCGTTCCAAAATTTTCATATACTGGCGCACATAGGGGGCTAAACTTTCCAGGTAGCGTCGCTGGCCTTCGGCAAAAAGAATGTCGAAGGCCAATGTGGATTTGCCGGATCCCGAAACGCCGGTCAACACCACCAGTTCGTTCTGGGGAACCATCAGATCGATATCTTTTAAATTATGCTCGCGAGCACCTTTAAGAGCGATGGCTCCCGGCTGCGGTGGTGCTGATAAGCCGGAAATCGATTGGGTTTTCCAAACCGCGTTGTTTTCAACGATTTGGGGCACTTCGCGCCCCTGTCTTTTACCGCCTATGGCGGTAAAATCCAAGCCACCCGCTGTGCGGGTGGTCGTTGACTCGGCAACCCCACGGGTATGCGCCTTTTTTTGTTTCAAACGCCCCTTACCTTCCAGGTAAGCTTTTAAGAACTTTCCGGTGTGCGATACATTATTTTGTGCAATTTTTTCCGGAGTTCCACTGGCAACTACCCGGCCGCCGTCATCCCCGCCTTCGGGCCCCAGATCGATAACCCAGTCTGCGGTCTTGACCACATCCATGTTGTGTTCGATGATTAAAACCGTGTTGCCGCTATCGACCAGACGCTGCAGGGCGGTGAGCAGCTTGCCGATATCATCAAAATGCAGACCGGTTGTGGGCTCATCAAAGATAAACAGCTGGTGGACGGTGTTTTTGCCGTTAAGCTTCACATGGCGGGATAGTTTCAGGCGTTGGGCTTCACCACCGGACAGCGTGTTGATGGGCTGACCTAATCGAATATAGCCCAGGCCGACATCTGCGAGCGGCTGTAAAGCCGCCAGAATTTGATTCTGATCTTGAAAAAATCCAAGCGCCTGATTGACCGTCAGATCCAAAATAGCGTGTATGTTTTTTTCTTTATAGGCAATATCCAACACCGCCGATTTAAAGCGTTTGCCTTTACAATCCGGACAGGTGATATACACATCGGAAAGAAATTGCATCTCCACCTTCTCAAATCCCTCTCCTTTGCAGGTCTCACAGCGCCCACCGGCGACATTGAATGAAAAATAACCCGGCCCAAAACCCCTTGTCTTGGCCGCATCCGTGTCGGCCAGCAATTGTCGGATGGGACCGAGCGCTTTGGTGTAGGTTAATGCATTGGCCCTCGGCGTTCGGCCGATGGAGCGTTGATCGACCAGAATTACATCATCGATATGATCGATTCCGGTTATGCGCTTATGCTGGCCGGGTCGTCCTTTGGGATCCCCCAGAGCGCGTTTGGCCGCTTTGTAAAGAATCTCTTCAGCCAGCGTGGATTTACCCGATCCGGATACGCCCGTCAGACAGACAAACAGTCCCAGCGGTATGCGAACCGCGATATCTTTTAAATTATTTTCGGCCGCAGCCTGGATGCTTATCCATCGGTCCTTTTTGGGCCGACGGCGCCTTTTTTTAACGGGAATCCGGCGTTGGCCTTTTAAATACTTACCGGTCAGGGATCCGTTGACACCGTTGGTGGGGCCGAAATACATGACCTCGCCGCCTTTTTCTCCGGCTCGAGGTCCTAAATCCAGCAAGAAGTCGCTTTCGCGTATGATTTCGGGGTCATGCTCGACAACCACCACCGTATTGGACAGGTTGCGAAGCCCTTTTAAAATGCGAATCAGCCGATGATTGTCGCGCGGATGAAGGCCGATACTGGGTTCATCCAACACATACAGGGTATTGACCAGAGATGATCCCAGGGCCGAGGCCAATGCCACCCTCTGGACTTCACCGCCGGAAAGGGTGCGCGATTGCCGATCGAGGGTCAGGTAGCCCAGGCCGACGTCCTTGAGGTAGGCCAGGCGGCTGCGAACTTCATCCAGCACCAAAAGGCTGGCTTCATCCTGTGGGAGAACCGCCAGGGTGTTAAAAAAATCGATGGCCTGATCCACGTTGCATTCATAAACCTGGGCGATGGTGCGGCCGGCCAACCGATAAAGCAGGGTTTCATCCTTGAATCGCGCTCCGTTGCAATCCGGACAGATGTCATAACTGCGGTAGCGCGAAAGAAATACCCGCACCCGCATCTTATAGGTTTTGGTTTCCAACCAGCGAAAAAAACCGGCAATGCCGTAATAGGTCGAAGTTCCCTCGATAATCGCGTTTTTATGGGCCGCTTTTAAGCGTTTAAAGGGTATGCGGGTTGGAATCCTGCGGCGCCGGCAAAAATCCATCAGGTCATCAAACTCCATGCGCCCGTCTTCAAAGGATCCAAAGGGCTTTATGGCACCTTTTTCCAGGGTTCGGGAGGTATCGGGAATAATCAGGTCCAGATCAATCCCGATAGTGCGCCCGAATCCCCGACAGGTGTCACAGGCGCCTAAAGGGCTGTTAAACGAAAAAAGATTCGGCAGCGGTGCATTATATTGGATGCCGCAATCTGCGCACGCCAGTTGATTGCTGAAGGCACGGCGCGCGTGCGGCGGGACCCAAACATCCAAACGGCCGCCGCCGAAGCGGTAGGCCAATTCAAGCGAATCCAGAATGCGGTCACGGTCTTTGGATCGCAGGATCACGCGATCGGCCAGAACCGGAATTTCGGTCTCCTTTTTACGGGGCTGCCATTCATCCAGGTGTGCGATCCGGCCTTTGAGATAAAGGCGATCAAAGCCCATCTGCATCAGGATTTTGCGAACTTCATCGGGGGAAGCTCCCTCCAGCCGGTAAGGAAATGTAATAATGAGCTGAGTGCCGGCCGGTTGTTCTTTTATGAAATTCCAGATGTTCGCCGGAGTTTCGGGTACGACGGGTTTTTGGCAAGATTTGCAATGCAGTTGTCCCAGGCGGGAATATAATAGTTTGACATAATCCGTAATTTCGGTCATGGTGCCTACCGTTGACCGCGAAGTTCGCACCGGATCTTTGCGGTCGATCGCAATCGCCGGCGGGATGCCTTCGATTTTGTCCACCTGGGGCCGATCCATACGGTCCATAAATTGTCGGGCGTAGGGCGAAAACGTTTCTACATAGCGGCGCTGCCCTTCGGCATAGAGTGTATCAAAGGCCAGTGAGGATTTACCGGAACCACTGACCCCGGTGACCACCGTGATGTGATTTAAGGGAATTTCGATATCGAGGTTTTTGAGGTTGTGCTGACGGGCGCCTTTGACCCGAATCATCTGGTTTTTCATTTCATTTCCTGAAAGAATGCTGGGAATTTCTCGAGAAAACAGGTGGAAATTTTCATATTGAAATTAGATTATGAAACATAAATTGATCGATTGTCGAGGTTGCCGCAGCTACAAGGAAGATGCCGTTCCGCTATAGTGAACTATGCGGAGCGGTATCTGACGCAATAGATGCGGTGAGATCGGCAATCCCGAAGGGTTTCAAATTTTTAAAATACAAATGGATAGAATTCCTTAAAAATAAAAAAAATTCCCCTTTTAAAAATTTGAAACGATCAATTTATGTTAAGATAATTATTGATTTAACCGAACACAAAATTTTTTTTATCGCCCATGCGAAAACAAGTTTCAATAAAAAAAATAACGACATTTATGAAAACAGGCTGCCGGTACGTTCTGATAATTTTTATCCTGCTGATTATGGCCGCGATGGCCTCGGGTGAAGACCGCCCCACTGAAACCAAAATCCCGGACAGCCTATCACCGGACCTGGTGCATTTATTAAATCTAGCAGATCCGCATCGTCAAGAACCCTTTGACCCCTCACAGATCAAGAACCTGTTGGATTATATCGAAAAGCCCAAAGACGCAAATGCGCTTCTATTTGTGGCCCCGCAACTCGGATCATCTTCGGGTTACTACGAATTTGATCTTCGTCAGAACCTTGAGCATATTCTCAAATATGCATTCAACCCGGATTTACCTGGCTATTTAATGACACCTTCTTCTATCCGGTTGTCGCACTGGGAACAGGTACAGGGTTTCGGCAATCAGTTACCGGTGCTGTGGGATATCATCGATACGCTGGACGAGCCGATCATACTAAAAGGGATTGAATTTATTGAAAACACACCGGATATCGTCTCAGGCGCCTATTACAGTTATCATTTATACCGCACCCTTATTGTGTTTAAATTCAAAAACCGCAAGGCGATCATATCGATATCCAAACAAAAAGACAGATCGGATGTAGGCAAAAAAGGCTATGTGCTGGGCGTGGACGATAATTGGGATTATTTCTACTCCGGCAAGCCGGGGCTTACGGTACCCGGATTGGGCTGGGTGCGATCCTTCATGTATGATTCATCCGGCATTAACATTTATTATGAAATTGACCCTTATGCACCACTGGTGCGCTGCGGGACATTTAAGTGGCTGCGGGCCGGCTGGTCCAAAATTAACGCCGTAAAAAATTACCATATCCACAACGGGATGAAACGTTTTGCAAAATCCTTCAAGGCGATTTTGGAATATCCCTCCTTGCCGGGCATCAATGCCTTCAGCGAGGCCTTTTCTAAAATAAAAACCATGTCTGAAAATGAGCTTCGAGAGGGAATGAAAATCTATTTAAATGATCTGGAAAAT
>JASFGZ010000220.1:0-7557 GCA_050123495.1 Desulfobacterales bacterium | reverse complement strand
GGGGCTTGTAGATTGGATTTAACAAGCTGAAATTTGGTTGTTGGAAAACTTGGGATATCACAACAAAAACCAAATATCAGCCAAGTACCGATATATTGAGAATATCCAAACTTTGACGAAAATGCAGATATCCTAATTGGCAGTTGTCAAATCAAGGAAATCTTTATTTTGATTATTGTGAAATTATACCCTTCTTATGACACTTCAGCTTGGTTTTTCAGCTCTAACTGAATTAGATAAAGCTCGGCTTTTTGGGTATTGTCAATACGCACCTGTTCTTTTGCGCTGCAAGTAATCGATTCTCTCGAATTCAATATCTTTCGACCAGAACCGGCGCTGACGGTTGCCTGCCCTTTGACAACAAAAAGATGATAAGCCGTGTTTTTATTCGCCGGCAGTTCGAGCGAAGAACGGGGATAAACCGTCAGCTCGGCCGTTGTATAGCTATCGGCGTGATCGAGCAGTTTGAAAATTCCCCAGGGATGGTAAACGCTGCGATGCTGATGAAACTCCCGGCGCCCCTGATCTTTCAACTTAGAAACAATGGATTTCACATCGCGGCTGCGATCAAGATCAGAGACAAAAACAGAATCGGCGGTTTCCACCACGGCCATATCCCGCAGACGATTGGTAGCGATCAAACGGTCATGGCCAAGGATCAGGCAATTGCGGGTATCTTGCAAAATGACATCACCATCGACGACGTTGTTATCTTCATCTTTTTTCAGAAAATCATAAAGCGATTTCCACGATCCGATGTCACTCCAACCAAAATCCGAGGGTAGCACGACGCCTTTTCCGGTTTTTTCCATGATGGCATAATCAATGGAGATACTGGTCAGTTGCGCATACTCCTGCCTGACGATCGGTTTGTCCACCGTAAAAATTGATTTCATTTTTGCGAGCAATTCAGGCTGGTAGGTTTTAAATTCGGATAAAATGACCGAAGCTTTAAAGGCAAACATGCCGCTGTTCCAGAAAAAATTGCCGGCTTTAATATATTTTTTGGCGGTGGGCCGGTCGGGTTTCTCAACAAATCGCTTAAGCCTTAAGGCACCATGGGCCATTTTGGCTCCGCCCTCGACATATCCATAGCCCGTCTCGGGGTAATGGGGTTGGATGCCGAAGGTGACAACATATCCGTCATTGGCCAGTTTGATGGCGGCTTTGAGCCTGTCGTGAAACCCGTCCTGATTTTTTATGACATGATCCGCCGGAAAAATGCACAGAACTGCGTCTTTTTCAAAGTCCAGCACATATAAGGCCGCCAGTAAAATTGCCGGCGCCGTATTGCGGCCGCTGGGCTCGCATATCAATTTACCCTCCGGTGTAAGGCCGAGATTTTCAATATGTTTGGCGGTTTCATGGAAATGCTGCTCGCCGCAGACCACTTTGACGTTTTTGATATCCAGTACCGGCGGTAAACGTTTAATGGTCTCCTGCAGCAGGGAGTCTTTCCCGATGAACTTGACCAGTTGTTTAGGATACAGTTCTCTGGAAACCGGCCACAGCCGTGTTCCCATTCCGCCCGCCAGCAGGATGGGGTAAGCGGTAAGGTCTGGTTTGGCCATAACATCCTCTGTTAAAAACAAGTGAGCCGCGTTGGGCAGTGGGTTACGAAAAGTGACTAAAGTGACTAAAATGAGCTAAAGTGCCTAAAGTTAAGGAATTCTATCCATTTTATTAAAAAGATGGAGCGAGGCGAGACTCTAACTTTAGTCACTTTAGTTCACTCCCAACTTTAGTCACTTCGTTTACGATAATTGTTTCGATAATTCGTCGTTTTTGCAGCGATGCACTGGGTTTCAACGGCATTGTAGCCCAGCAACTCATTGACTTCCCGAGCTAAAGCCCCGCCGGCCTTTAGCTTCAAAGAATCCGGCAGGCCAACAATGGCGTCGGTGTTTTCGGGGCTGCGTAAATGCAGGTAGGCTCGGCACCCGCCCGGATGTTTTTTTAATATTTCATGCAGTTTTGCAAGTGCCTGGCGATCTGTGCGTGAAATCTCTAAATTAAAATGGATACTGGCCGTCCAGGTCTCCTCGGCCTTCTCCATGGCGACCACCTTTTCAGCCAGAATTTTAACCGATTGTTCATCTTTTTGAACCTGTCCTTGAATCAGAACAGCGTTATCTTCGACGAGCAAATCACTCACACTGGCGTACACCCGCGCAAACACCGTGGCCTCAACTGCACCGTGCAGATCTTCGATGGTCACAAAAGCCATCAAATCGCCTCTTTTGGTTTTGATAATCTTGCTGTTGCGAATCAGGCCGCCGATGCGAACGGCACCGCCGTTTTTTAACTCTTTGATGGAGATCGCATTGGCATTGGTAAATTTGTCGAGCAAATCTTCATAGCGTTTCAAGGGATGCCCGCTGACATAAAACCCGAGGGATTCCTTTTCAAATGCCAGGCGCTGATTTTGCGACCATTCTTCGATTTGCGGAAGGGCCGGTGCGTTGATGACTTGCGGATTTACGGTACCGTCAAATAGTCCTATTTGAGGATCGAGGCGCTCCTTTTGTACGCGCTGACCGTAATCCAGCGCATCTTCCAGGGCCGCCATCATCTGGGAGCGGTTCGCACCGGTGGAATCAAAGGCACCGCATTTTATTAGAGATTCAACCACCCGTTTATTTACTTTTTTTAAATCCACGCGCTCGCAAAAATCAAAAAGAGATGCGAAACCGCCGTCTCCGCGGGACTCAATGATGGCTTCAATGGCACTTTCGCCCACATTCTTGACGGCCACCAGACCAAACCGGATTTTATCACCATAAACGCTAAAGGCTTTATCGCTGTAATTGATATCCGGCGGCAAAACCGCAATGCCGTGACTGCGACATTCAGCGATGTATTTTACCACACCATCGGTAGAGTGCATTTCACTGGTCAGCAATGCGGCCATAAATTCAACCGGAAAGTGGGCTTTGAGATAAGCGGTATGATAGGCAATCAGAGCATAGGCCGCACTGTGGGATTTATTGAATCCGTAACCGCCAAACTTTTCCATTAAAGAAAATATCGGTGCGGCTTCATCGGCGACAATCTCATTTTCGGCGGCTCCGGTAACAAAGCGCTCACGGTGTTCTGCCATGATCGCCTGAATCTTTTTGCCCATGGCCTTGCGCAGATCATCGGCTTCTGCCATGGAATAGTTGGCCAGATCGTTGGCAATTTTCATCACCTGTTCCTGATAAACAATCACACCGTAAGTTTCTTTTAAGATCGGCTCCAGCTGGGGTAAGGGATACTCCACCTTCTTTTTACCATGCTTGCGGGCCACATAATCATCAATCATACCGCTTTCCATCGGTCCGGGACGGTAAAGCGCCACCAAAGCGATAACATCATCAAAAGATTCCGGTTTGAGCCGGACCAGTAAATCTTTCATGCCCGAACTTTCAAGCTGAAACACGCCGGTGGTATCTCCGGCAGATAAAAGGCGGTAGGTGTCGGCATCGGTCAATTCGATGTTATCAAGGTCCGGTGGGGTTTTACCCTGGCTGGCAATCAGGGAAAGGGTGTTGGCAATAACCGTCAGATTGCGCAGACCCAGAAAATCAAACTTTACCAGTCCGATTTTCTCGACGACCTTCATATCATACTGCGTTACCACCTCACCCTTTTTCCCGCGATAAAGCGGCATATAGTTGACCAGGGGCTCGTCGGCGATGACCACTCCGGCTGCGTGGGTCGATGCATGCCTGGGAAGGCCTTCCAGCACCCGGCAGATGTTGATGAGTTCATCGATTTCAGGCTTTTGACGCGCTAGTTCGCGCAGCCGGGGCTCCCGCTCCAGGGCCTCGTCCAGACTGATGTTTAAGATATCCGGAACCATTTTGGCGATGGCATCCACTTCCGCCAGCGGAATATCCATTGCCCGGCCGACATCCCGGATAACCGCCCGGGTTTTCAGTTTTCCAAAGGTAATAATCTGGGCGACGTAATCCCCGCCCCCGTATTTGTCGACCACATATTTGTAAACATCTTCCCGCCCGTCGATACAAAAATCAACATCGATATCCGGCATGCTCTTGCGTGCCGGGTTGAGAAAGCGCTCAAAAATCAGGCCATGGGCGATGGGGTCCAAATCGGTAATTCCCAGGCAATAAGCCACCAGACTGCCGGCAGCCGAACCTCGCCCGGGTCCGACGGGCACATTATTTTCCTTGGCGTAGCGAATAAAATCGGCCACAATCAGAAAATAACCCGAAAATCCCATATCGCGTATGACCGAAATTTCATATTCCAGGCGATCGCGATAAAGGGCTTCATCGATTTGCGGGTTCTTGGTTTTAAGCCGCTGTATCCGCTGCTCAAATCCCTGGCGGACGTTTTGGGTAAAGAGCGCATCGCTGCTCGACTCCGATGCATCGGCGAACCGTGGGAAGTGATAGGTTTTAAAATCAAAGTCGATTTGACACCGGCCGGCAATGTCCAAGGTGTTACTGAGTGCACCCGGATAGTCTTTAAATGCGGCGTGCATTTCAGCTTTAGATTTAAAATAAAGCTGGTCGGTCCGAAACTTGAGGCGTTCGTTATCCTGAATCGTTTTGCCGGTTTGAATGCACAGCAGAACATCATGGGCGCGCACGTCTTCCTTACTCAAATAATGGCAGTCATTGCTGGCCACCAGAGGAATCGATAGCCGCTGGCTGATGTCTAAAAGCGTCTGATTGACCTGTTCTTGCTCTTCGATACCGTTGTTTTGGACTTCCAGAAAAAAATTATTCTCCCCAAAAATTTCACGATACCCGTGCGCCACCTCCTCGGCCTGTTCGATGCGTCCTTGCTGGATGCGACGCGGAATCTCGCCGTGCAGACAGGCGCTTAGGCCGATCAGACCCTTGCTGTATTCTTTGAGGATTTGTTTGTCAATGCGGGGCCTATAGTAAAAGCCTTCAAGCTGTGCAGCTGTGGCCAGTTTACATAGGTTGCGGTAGCCCTCATTATTTTTAACCAGCAGTATTAAATGCGAAAGATCTTTATTGTCCAGCGGCGTCTTATCAAACCGGCTCCTGGGGGCCACATAGATTTCGCAGCCGACAATCGGCTTTATCCCTGCCCTGGTGGCCTTTTCATAAAATTCTACCGCACCGAACATCGTACCGTGATCGGTAACCGTTACCGCTTGCATTTCAAATTCGGCCGCACGCCTTAAAAGATCATCAATACGGATGGCGCCGTCCAGCAGACTATACTGGGTATGGACATGCAGATGAACAAAATCGGAAATGGCGTCAGTCATAATTCACTCGCTTCAAAATTGAAATTGGATTGAAAAATTAAAACCCCAATAAGGCTCCCCGCAGTCCCGCCTTGGCGGGACGGAGTATCAAGGCGAAATTGCGTCGCAGCCTAACCCGCCTTCGCTCTGATGCGCTTCGGCGCGGTTCGCCTTGCCTTGCATTCTTGCAGCAAGCTGCAGGGGTTTCAAGCGAAGGCGAATAAAGATCGATCATTTGTGAGGGCAGAGGGCAAAACGTCTATTTATAACATAAATTTTTTTTTTCCGATGCACAATTTTCTGAGAAAATTCGCCGGTGGCGAGCGCTTCAGAATAAAGCAAAAATAGCCTGTAAGGATCTATAGGATAAAACCCATCCTAAAAATAGGTGATCACGTTCAATGGCCCCGCTAAATAGCGGGATTTCGCATCTGATCTTTTTAGTTTTAGGTGCTCAGCAAGGCGTGAATAGACGAAAAAGTCGTGTGTACGAGCGTATACGGAGTACGTGAGCATTATAAACCGAATCGCAACGCAGGCATTGAGCGTGAGGTGCATTTTTAAGATGGGTTTTACTCCAGGGAATAGTTAGGTGCCTCTTTGGTAATAATCACATCATGCACGTGGCTTTCGCGCATGCCGGCAGCGCTGACTTTCACGAATCGCGCCTTTTCGCGTAGCTCATCTAAGTTGCGACAGCCGACATACCCCATACCGGCTTTTAATCCCCCAACCAGCTGAAAAATAGTTCCGGCGAGGCTTCCGCGGTAAGGTACGCGGCCGACAATACCTTCCGGGACCAGCTTGTCTTCATCGGCTTTTTCACTTTGATAGTAGCGATCCTTGCTGCCTTTTTTCATTGCTTCAATCGAACCCATGCCGCGGTATACTTTATAGTTTCGACCCTGGAAAAAAATCTGTTCCCCCGGCGTCTCGTCCGTACCGGCAAAAAGGCCGCCGATCATTACCACAGAGGCACCGGCACCGATCGCCTTGGTAATGTCTCCTGAAAACCGGATACCACCATCTGCAATCAGGGGGACGCCGGTTTTGCCGGAAATGGCCCGGCAGTTCATAATGGCGGTAAATTGAGGCACACCAATACCGGCAACAATGCGGGTCGTGCAGATAGAGCCTGGACCAATGCCGATCTTGACACCATCGGCACCGATATTTATCAAATCTTCCGCGCCTTTGGCCGTACCGACATTGCCGGCGATAAGCTCCAGGTCTTTGTGGGTGCGCTTTAATTTTTGGACGGCCGAGATGACATTTTCAGTATGTCCGTGTGAGGTATCAATTAAAATCACATCAGCACCTGCATTCAGCAGGGCCTCAGCACGTTCTTCCATATCCGGCCCGACCCCAACAGCCGCGCCTACCCGTAACCGACCCATCCGGTCTTTGCACGCATTCGGATATTTTTTTAGCTTCTCAATGTCCTTAATGGTAATCAAGCCGGTCAAACGTCCCTTTTTGTCAACCACTAACAGCTTCTCAATCCGGTGCAGATGGAGCAGTTGTTTCGAGTCTTCCAGGGAAATTCCTTCATGGACCGTCACAAGATTATCTTTGGTCATTACATCAGCAACATTTTTTTCAAGATCGGTTTCAAACCGTAAATCCCGGTTGGTGACGATCCCCACAAGTTGGTCCCCTTTGGTTACCGGCACCCCCGATATACGGTAGTTTTCCATTAACTTGAGGACTTCAGCCACTTTCTGTTCGGGACGAATCGTAACCGGATCCACAATCATACCGCTTTCTGATTTCTTTACTTTGTCAACCTCTGTTGCCTGACTTCGGATGCTCATGTTGCGGTGGATGAAGCCGATGCCACCTTCCCGGGCGATGCTGATGGCCGTATCCGCCTCGGTAACGGTGTCCATAGCCGCACTGACAATCGGTATATTTAAGGTAATGTTGCGGGTCAGACGGGTGCTGACATTTACATCCTTGGGTAACACGTCTGAATAATTGGGAATCAGCAATACATCATCGAAAGAATAAGCTTCTTCAGGCGGTATTTTGGGCATGCGCTTTCTCCGTTAAACTTTTTAGGCCTCCGGGTCAACGACCACCCGCAACGCGGATGGCTTGGATTTTACCGCCATAAGCGGTAAAAGACAGGGGCGCGAGGCGCCCCAATCGTTGTGGGTGGAACCGGGTGCAAAGCACCCGGTTTGGGAAACCCAATAGCAAAACCCATCGTCTTTAGCAATCATTTATTTGTCAACTTGACAACAAGGCCCATTGCATAATACCTAAGCTGAGCGTTTCAAATTTTAAAAAGGGGCAATCTTGTCTTATTCTTAATTAATTCT
>JASFGZ010000219.1:0-7558 GCA_050123495.1 Desulfobacterales bacterium | reverse complement strand
TGGCAGGATTCGAACCTGCGACCTACGGATTAGAAGTCCGTTGCTCTATCCAACTGAGCTACAGGCGCACATCGAACGAATTTTTTTACCACATGTTCTGCCGCGTGTCCATAGAAATGAGAGCGGGGTTTCATCCATACGGTATTGAAATGGTTTGAGGCCCCAAACGAAATCTAAAAACCCGAACATTTCTCATGAAAAAAAAGACAATCAAGCGAAAAACAGCCGCCAAAAAGAAAACCCCGGCCCGTAAGGCGGTCAAAGCCACCAAAGCCCGTGTAATCAGCAAGAAGGGCAAGGTAACCGCAGGCAAGCATTCTGAGAAAGCTCTGGTAAAGTTTGATCCACTGCAACGCTACCTGACGGAAATCAGCAATTACAACCTGTTGACCAGGGAACAAGAAAGAGAATTAGGTATCCGGGTTCGAGAACATGGCGATAAGCAGGCGGCCTATAAACTGGTCACCTCCAATTTAAGACTTGTTGTAAAAATTGCTCTGGAGTTCCAAAGGGTGTGGATGCAGAATTTGCTCGATCTTATCCAGGAAGGAAATATCGGGCTCATGCAGGCGGTTAAGAAATTTGACCCTTACAAGAATGTCAAATTTTCATATTATGCTTCATTCTGGATAAAGGCCTATATATTAAAATTTATAATGGACAACTGGCGCTTGGTTAAAATTGGCACGACCCAGGGGCAGCGCAAGCTATTTTTTAAATTGAAAAAAGAGAAGCAAAAATTAATTGATGATGGCTTTGATCCCAAACCCAAACTCCTTTCAGAACGCCTGGGGGTGTCTGAGCGGGAAATCATCGATATGGACCAGCGTTTGGACGGTTGGGATGTTTCGCTAGATGCCCCGCTAAAGGATGATTCCGACACTGAAAGAATTGAATTCTTAAGCACCAACACAGAATCCATCGAAGATCAGGTATCAAAAAAAGAGATAGAAGTTCTTCTCCATAATAAAATTGCCGAATTTCGAAAAAAAATGACACCCCGGGAGCTTGAAATATTTGATTTACGAATTTTTTCGGACAATCCGGTGACATTGCAGGAGATCGGGGACCGGTATGGAATATCAAGAGAGCGAGTCCGACAGGTAGAAAAAAATATTATCAAAAAGATGCGGGAATTTTTTAAGAGAGAAATCCCGGATTTTGCTTCATATACAGAAGGCAGTGCGGCCGAATAATGGACCGTCTAGTCTCTCGAAGGATAAAAAGGGTAATGAGTCAAATGATATTGTTACGCGCAGCGATGACCGTCTTCTTTGTGGTCGGTTTTTTTAGTGCTGGATGTACGCTAAATTCTTCCCCCAAAAGGCAGCCCACCTATGGGCATTCCCTGATCTATAAATCCGATAACCGATACTATTACTTTACCGAAGCCCAGATCCAAAGGCGGATGGGCAACCTGGATAAAACGATCGTGCTGCTTAAAAAAGCCATCGAAATGGATCCGGATTCGCTTTATTTAAAACGTGAACTGGCGACCGTCTATTTGCAAAGCAAAGAAGATGATAATGCGATCGGCGTTCTTGAGGACATCTTTAAAGAGCACCCCGATGATGTTAAGTCACTAATTTTATATGGTGGCATTCAACAGGTTCGAAAAAACAACGAGGAAGCGATAAATGCTTATGAAAAGGTTATTGTACACGACCCGCAACAGGAAAAAGTATATTCACTTCTAGGGGGCATGTATTTTGAAGCCGGAAAGTTGGACCAGGCCAAACGCGTCTTTGATCAGCTGATTGATCAGTTTCCTGAATCCCATGCGGGGCACTTTTTTTTAGGGAAAATTTATGCCGAGCAGGGCAAACTGGCAGCGGCTGAAAAGGAATTCAAACGAACCTTAGAACTCCAGCCCGATCTTTTGGAGCCGCGATTTGAGCTTCTTAAGCTTTACAATAATCAGAATAAAAACGAAAAAATTATTCAAATTTATAGAGATATTTTAGAGCGCAATCCCGGAAACGTTCGAGCTGCTATGGAGTTAGGCTACTACCATTACTCCCATGGTAGAAAAGCAGAGGCCGAGGCAATTTTTGAAAAACTAGGCAAACGGAGTATCTCCGAGTTTGAAGTTATTATTAAAACCATCCAACTTTATATTGATAAGAAAAAATATGATGAAGGAATTGTTGTTCTTCAAGGAATGCTAAAAGCTGTTCCCGAAAGTCCCGATATTCATCACATTCTCGGTATCGCTTTTTATGGCAAAAAAGATAATCAAAACGCGTTGGGACATTTCAGGAAAGTCACTTCCGAGTCAAGATTTTATGAGGATGCCGTCGTTCATGCTGCCTTTATATTATCGGAGAATAAACAAAATGATGAGGCCATCATGCTTTTGAGCGATGCCGTTAAAAATGAACCCAAAAATGCGGAATTCAAGTATTATTTAGGCACCTTTTATGAAGAAGATGAGCAATTTGAAAAAGCGGAGGTTGCCATCCAAGAGGCGATTGAATTAGAGCCGGACAATCCAAGGTATTATTTTCGGCTGGGCGTCGTATATGACAAGTCGAATAAAAAAGAGGCCTCCATGGATGCGATGCGCAAGGTCATTTCATTAGATCCAAAGCATTCCAATGCGTTAAATTACCTGGGATATACCTATGCGGATTTAGGCAAGAATCTGGATGAGGCGGAACGACTCATCCTGGAAGCATTGAAATACAAACCCGATGATGGTTATATTACCGACAGCCTGGGCTGGGTCTATTATAAAAAGGGCGAGTTTGAAAAGGCCTTACAATATCTTCAAAAAGCGGCCGGAATTGTTCCGGATGACCCTATCGTGCTGGAACATTTGGGCGACGCCTATTTAAAACTAAATGATAAGAAGAATGCGCTTAAGTTTTATAGAAAATCATTAGATCATAAAGAAAAAGACAAAGAAGAACTTGAGAAAAAAATTCGCGACCTCACCGGTAATGGTCCCTAAACCGTATGAATTGGTATCGTGTCATCATTCTGCTGAATGCCGCCTTTTTGTTTTCAAACTGCGCTTATTTTAAACCTTCCAAGGAATTGGAGTTCATTCCCGCCGAAAAGGCCACCGAAATCCGTAGTTTGCTTTCTGCATTGCAATCAAAAAATGATACCCTCATAAACTTCAAAGGTATCGGCAAGATCAAAGTATGGAAAAATGGCATCATTCAAGTTAAGCAGCGGGTGGCCTGGATCGGGGAAAAGCCCGTAAAGCTGAGCATTGCCGTGCTGATTTCCGGATATCCGGCAATAAAGATGGCCACCGATGGCAAATGGCTTTATTACCTGGAAACCCGTGGTCATGACACGGTTTTTAAAAAAATCTCTGCAAGTGATCCCAGTCTGAAAAGCATTATTTCGATTCCGATTACATCCAGCGATATTATAATGCTATTGGCCGGTGGAATACCGCTTCGCAAATTCGATGCAGTCGATTTGATCGAAGACAAGGCTGGCAACGGATATATTTTAGTTTTGAAAGAAAGATGGTGGGGCATTCAGGAAAAAATTTATTTTGACGGCAGCGAATCTCAAGTGCGTCAAATTGACGTATTTGATCGTTCCGGTGCCCTGACGTATCGTGCCCAAATCGAAAACATACGCTCCGTAAACGGATATCAGGTACCGTTTCGCTTAAAACTCTCAACAGCTGAAGGCGCGGATTTACTGCTGGATATCGATCGGTATTGGGCAAATGTTGAACTGCCGACCTCTGTATTCGTCCTGGTGCCGCCAGAGTAGGGTGCTTAAATCTTGCATGAAAATAGATGAGAATCTTTTTGCAATTTAATTACAGCAGGTTTGCACAAGAATATCGTATAGCCCATCTTAGTTAAAAGAAAACAGGTAATATTTTAGAATTCAGGAGTTCGAACTCGATGATTGCAGAGATTATGGCAACAGGCGAAGAGATCCGCTCGGGGGCTCTCATTGATAGCAATTCAGCTTTCATCGCTGAGAAACTCGAAGAAATCGGAGCTGTCGTAACTCGGCATACGTGTGTGGGCGATGATCTCGGTTTTCTAATTTCAACCTTTAAAGAGATCGGTAACCGGGCCGATATCGCGGTGGTAACCGGCGGCTTGGGTCCCACATCGGACGATCTTTCGGCCCAGGCAGCTGCCGAGGCAGCTGGGGTTGCGCTTGCTCAAAATCAGTCTGCGCGACAATCGCTTGAAAAGTTTTTTAAAGCGCGCAAGCGGGCGATCAACCCTGCCAGCCTAAAGCAGGCCCTGTTGCCGCAAGGCGCACAATGTATTGCAAACCCGATCGGTACCGCCCCCGGTTTTCGTCTAGAAATCGGCAAATGCCTGTTTTTCTTCCTGCCGGGTGTACCGGATGAAATGCAGCGGATGCTATCAGATACAGTCTTGCCCCAATTAGGCCAGATTCTGGGAGCAAAACGGAATTTCTTTCGGGTAAAAACACTCTCCACCTTCGGGCTAACCGAGTCCAAAACCTTTGAACGCCTTGCTGATCTTGAGAATACTTTCCCGGGGATATCCCTGGGCCTGCGGGTAAAATTTCCCGAAATCCAGGTGAAGCTCTATGCCAACGGATCCCATGAAGAGCAATTGAATGAAAATTTACAATCGGCCGCTCGATGGGTTATTGAAAAGCTGGGCAACAAAGTGTTTTCTCAACAGGGCGATTCCATGGAGAAAACCACCGGGCAACTCCTCAAGGCAAAACAGGCCACTCTTGCGGTGGCGGAAAGCTGCACCGGTGGCCTGATTTCCCATATGTTGACCAATATATCCGGCAGTTCAGAATATTTTGTCTTTTGTGGTATTACGTATTCAAATCAGGCCAAGATTGATATCCTAAATGTATCCGCAGAAACGATTAAAATCCACGGTGCCGTCCATGAAGAAACCGCCAAAGAAATGGCGTTGGGGGTACAGCGCATATCCGGTGCCACCTATGGTCTGGCCACCAGTGGTATTGCCGGACCCACCGGGGGGACCCAAGACAAACCGGTTGGCACGGTCTGCATTGGATTGGCGACTCCGCATGATTGTGCCGGCTATCGTTTCCATTTCTGGTTCGGCGACCGGATGTTCAATAAACAGGTGTTTGCGGTGGCGGCTTTGGAGGTGCTGCGCCGCGAGCTGCTGGGCCTCGGCCCGCCACACTTTTAGTCGAGTGGACTGTATTTAATTAATAAAACCGGAAGTTGATTCTTTTTTTCCTTATTTATTAAATTAAATCAATTAGAAAAACGATAAAGTGAAAGTCTAACTTTAAGCTTATTCAGCTATCAGTTTGTCGCAAAACCAGGCAGTTGCCGCTTGAATAAAGTCCTTTTGATGTGCCCGCTTGCTCATGCGATGGTCACTTTGGGAGAATACCACCAGTTTTTTCGGTTGGCTGACGCGTGCGTATATTTCTTTGGCATGGGAGAGTGGAACGGTTTCATCTGCACTGCCATGAAAAATGGCGATGTTCTCAATGCCCGACAGTTGACTGGAGATGTCAAAGGGATACCTTCTGAAAGGGTGATTCGCGTCTTCCGTTTCTTCCCGGCTGACCGAATGGGCCTTGTTTTGACCAATATCGGTGCTGCGAATGGGCGCCGCCCATGTTACGACGGCATCGGCTTTAAGATGTCGAGCAGTTGCCAGACAAACGACGGCACCAAAGCTGCTGCCAAATAGACCCAATTGAACACCGATATCATTTCTATCCCTCAGTATTTTGGCTGCAGCCATCAGATCGGCGCAGCGCGCTTCCAGCGATGCAACTTGCTCTAAAGGGGCTTTATTTTGGCCGCATCCCCGGTGGTCAAACCGAAAATAGGCAATATTATTCCGGTTACATTGCTGGGCCAGCCGAACCTGCTTGGGAGAATTTTTGTCGCTGAATAACCCATGGCAACCAATGACCAGCGCCGGCCGATCAACCGGTGGTTGATGAAGATACCCCTTAAGCAAGAAATTGTCGGATGAAAATACGATTTCTTCGATGAACGACTTTTTCTTAGAATTGGCCATGGTACTGATTTGGGGTAAGTTTAAGAGGTTATTTAAATGAATAATTAATTAATTTTTAATATATTAAATAGGTTGAATTATAAAGTATAAACGTATACTTTATCGCTTAATTGTGCAAAATACACCCCCGCTTAAGGATCCTCCATTCAATGAAAGTGAAAAAGGGCCAGCAGATCGAAACCAAAATTGGCGACATCGCCTTCGGCGGAAAAGGCCTGGTGCGCATAAATGGTATGGCTATTTTTGTGGACCAGGCGGTACCCGGCGATACTGTCTTGATTCGCATCAACCGCAAGAAAAAGAACTATGCCGAAGCGCGTGTGGTCGAATTGATCGAAGCCTCCTCGCATCGCATCAATCCACCCTGTGTATACAGCGGTTTTTGCGGTGGCTGCAAGTGGCAATTTCTAGAATATGCGGTTCAATTAGAATACAAACGTCAACATGTTCAAGAATCGCTCCAGCATATCGGGCAACTTAAAGATGTGCAAGTTCACCCCACGATACCATCGCCCCTGATATTCGGCTACCGCAACAAAATGGAGTTTACCTGCACCGACCGAAGATGGCTGACCCCTGATGAGCTGCAACAACCTGAAATCGATAAGGACTTTGGCATTGGGCTTCACATCCCGGGGACTTTTTTTAAGGTATTCGATACCAAAAGTTGCCTGCTGCAACCGGATTTGGCAAATCACATCCTGGATGACGTCCGAAAATTTATTAAATTTTCTGATCTGCCGGCATACGGCCTGCGAAGCCATCTGGGCTTCTGGCGGTTTTTAATGCTGCGGCATTCGGTTGCCTATGATCAATGGATGGTAAATCTTATAACCGCCTCCGATGCGCATCAAACCCTGCAGCCGCTTGCCCGTTTACTAATGGAAAAGTATCCGCAGGTGACCACAGTCGTCAATAATATCACTTCCCGCAAGGCCGGTGTGGCCATTGGAGAATTTGAGATCAAGCTTGCCGGCAAACCGACAATTGCCGACAGAATCGGATCCTTTGAGTTTGAAATATCGGCCAACTCATTTTTTCAGACCAACACCTTGGGAGCCGCTAAATTATATGAAACCGTCAGAAAATATGCTGAATTGAACGGTTCAGAAATCATCATAGATCTTTACAGCGGTACGGGCACGATACCGATTGTGCTTTCCGGGATTGCCAGAGAAGTTATCGGTCTTGAGATGATTTCCAGCGCTGTTGCCGATGCCGAAAACAATTGTCGCCATAATCATGTTGAAAATTGTCGGTTTGTGGCAGGGGACATCCGTGAAACGCTTCCAAAGATTACCTGTCGGTCGGATGTTCTCATCATAGATCCGCCCAGGGCTGGGATGCACAGAGATGTGACGAAACAGGTGCTGGCGATGTTACCCGAACGAATCGTATACGTATCCTGTAATCCCGCCACCCTGGCGCGTGATCTTGTTCTGCTTAAAGAAGCGTATCAGGTACAGGAAGTCCAGCCGGTTGATTTATTTCCACATACGTACCATATTGAATCAGTTGCCAAGCTGGTAAAAAAATCAGCGTGAAATCAACCAAAGTCTCAAGCA
>JASFGZ010000218.1:0-7597 GCA_050123495.1 Desulfobacterales bacterium | reverse complement strand
CGACAGCGGGATCAGGGTGGTGGGATTACCGTCCCAGTATCCCAGATAGCGGTTGATCACTGCGCGACTGTTATGTTCCACCGAGCCGTGGTAGCTGCGCGCCGCCCACTGCTGCTGGAGGCTTTCTGGCACCGCGTACACATTGTGTACCTGGTTGATCGTCACCCCCTGATTGGCCAGGTGCAGTACGCCGTTGTTAAGATGCGCATACGTGTCCCGCTGGGCCCGCATCACCTCCTGGATGCGGTCGTTGCCCCAGCGCGGCCAGCTGTGAGAGGCGAACATGACCTCGGCTTCCTGGCCAAATTTGTAAAGCGCCACGTTGATCTGCTTGGACCATTCCAGGGCATCGCGCACAAGAGCCCCACGCAGCGTGTAGATGTTGTGGATCGTGGCCACGATGTTCTCGGCTGCCCAAAATGCCTTGAATTGCGGAAAATAGGTATTCATTTCCGCCGGCGCCTCTGTGCCGGGCGTGTTCTGGAAAATCATGCGAACCCCATCGACGGTCAGTTCCTCGAAATCCTTTTCGATGATGACCGTAGGTGGAATCAGGCCGAGATTACCTGCCGCCACATTCTTGCCGATAGACTGATCGACATGTCCGAAGGGACTGCGCGGCAGCAATACGCCGTATTGGAAAAACAATCGCCGGCTCATCGCATTGCCGGCATAAACGTTTTCTGATACCGCATGATCCATAAAGCCGACCGGAGCAATGATCTTGACCTTGCCGCTACGCACGTCAGCCTCGTCCACCACCCCGCGCACACCGCCGAAGTGATCGGCATGGGAGTGGGAGTAGACCACCGCCACCACCGGACGCTCACCGAGCTTCTCGTTGATGAAGTCGAGCGCCGCTTTGGCGGTTTCTTTGGCGGTTAGCGGATCGAAGACGATCCAGCCGGTCTTGCCTTCAATAAAGCTGATGTTGGCCAGATCGTATCCACGTACCTGATAAATTCCGGGTATCACCTCATAAAGTCCATAGTTCATGTTTAGAATGGCTTGCCGCTGCAGCGATGGATGGATACTATCAAAATCCTTGCCCTGCAGCAGCCACTCGTAAGAGCCCATGTCCCAGGCAACATGACCTGCTTCGGCCTTGATCTGTTTGTAATCGGGAGCTGCAATGAAACCCTTCTTTTGTTCCTCGAAATCCCGTTTATCGTCGAAAGGCAGGGATTGCCTCCACTTGTTTTGCGATTCTACGGTAAATTTGGACGGCATCTTTCCCTTGGGGTGGAAATGCTTGCCTTCCATTGCCCCAGGATCGGTCAGGGCACTTCCACCACCTGCGGCAAAAGCCATAAAACCGAACCCGCTAAAAATCGCAATAACTAGCGTCGCTGTGAGTGATCTTATAGTAGTCATTTTTCCTCCTCTTATTCTTTTGACGAATCCAAATCTTTTCTCATATATGTACAGGTTTGCAAAGTAATTGTTAACTTAATGATCTTATTTTGTTTTTCAAGGATCTTATTTTATTTTTCAATGATAGAAAGGTATTAGAATTGAAGGTCAAGGGAGGTGGCGTCTTTTGCTAATAAAAAAAATTGGCATCTTTATTGTTTACCACTGTCGCCGATTTTTACCTTCCAGCCTAATTGTAGGTTTGGCGATACGTAATGCAAACTCCTGACTGAACCTCAGTAAAAAACCAAGTTTATAAATGTTGCGTTTTAAGATCGATTCTCGATCAGGGGCTTAAATCTGAATCAAAATGGCCATACAATCGGTGCAAGAATTATTGTAACAATCCCCACAACGACCGTCAGGGGCACGCCGCTTTTGATAAAATCTGTAAATTTGTACTTGCCCGGTCCTAAAACCATCAGATTCGTCTGGTAACCCATCGGCGAGATAAAACTGTACGAAGCGCCCACCATGACGGTTATGGCAAACGGCATCCCGTTAACCCCGAGGTTTTCAGCCATGGCTATGGCAATCGGAAACATAAAAACGGCAGAGGCTACGTTGGTAATCATGGTGTCCATGAGGATGCAGCCTAAAAAGACTACCGTGAGCGCAATGTAAGCATTATTGCCGCCGATAAAGGTTAGAAAGTCGGCGACCTTATCCGAAAGCCCGCTGCCGGTCACAGATGCTTCAAGGCCAATGGCGCTGGCAATGATGATCAACGTCTTAAAATCCAAGCTGCGGCTGGCGTCTGTCAGATTCATGCAGCCGGTAAGGATCATGGCGCCTGAGGCGAGGAGGGCGGCATTTAGCATGGTCATCCAGCCGAAAGCAACCACCACAACCATGGCAATGGTGATCAACATTGCATATGCTGCCCGGTCATAGTGTTTAATTCTGGCGCCGGTCAGTCGACGAACCATGGAAAATTGCATGTGTGTTTGGTTCTCATTAAAAAACGGTTCACCGACTTCGAGGACCGCAATATCGCCAGCCTTTACCCGAACCTCCGACATGGGCCCGCCGATGGATCCGCCGCCTCGGGAGATGGCTACAATCGAAGCTTGAATGCGACCTCCAGGCAAAGGTAATTCTTTGACTTTGCGCCCCAATACTCTTGCCCGGCGTGATACAACCACTTCCACCAAGCGATGGGAATGTCTTGCGGTGACCATCTCACGAACGCCTGTTCCATATACCGGCTCCAATCCATCTGTACCCCACAAAACGGGGATTCCTTCAAGCATAGCTGAAAATACCAATACATCGCCTGCCTCAAGATTGGTTTCAGGTTTAATATCAACTTCACCCAAACCATTTCGTTTCAGCGCCAGCAACTTAAACCCAAGAGGATTGATGTAACCCATATTCTCAAGCGTCCTGCCGATAAGAGGCGAATTAGCAGTCACTCTAAACTCAGCACTGTAAAGACGGGTAATTTCTGCTTTAGAATCGGCTTCCTTAGTTTTGGGTAGCAGGAACCTGCTAGTGGCCATCATAAAAACGATACCAGCAATGGCTGCCGGCAGGCCGATCCAGGTAAGATCAAACATGGCGATTTGCCTCAATGGCGGAGTGCTCGGATCATTTTTGGCCAGTAGATCAATCACCAATCCGGCCACGACCAGATTGGTGGAGGTTCCGATCAGGGTGCAGGTACCCCCCAGAATTGAAGCAAAACTCAACGGAATATAAAGACGGGAGGCTGGCAAACGGCTTATTTTCGCAAGATCGCGGATAACCGGAATGAACATAGCCACCAGGGGGGTGTTGTTAAGGAAAGCGCTGCCAACGGCCACTGATGGAAGGATTCTGGTCTGAGCCGCAATCACGCTTCTAGGCCGTCCGACGAGTTTTTCGGAAATCAGCGTGATGGCACCAGTGTGATACATCCCGGCTGCTACCATAAACAGGGCTCCTACCGTCAGCATCCCAGGGTTAGAAAATCCCTTCAGACTTTCGTCTATCGGGGCCAGACGGAAAGTTATCGTTAGTGTTAATGCGCCTACAAAGACAGCTACCGGTGGGAGCTTGCCCTTAATTAGAAGGGCAAAGGTCAACGATAGAATGGCAATTGTTATATACTGGTCAACAATCACTCATTATCCTCCTATTCTGACCTCCCTCGCAATTAGAATTGCCTCTGCGATTGCTTAATAGTTAATCTTATGATTAGAGTGGCAAAATGCATATTGCATACGCAACTCTTCAATATTTTGCAAGGGTTCGAATTGTGTCTTCCGTGCCTAAATTGAATTTTTAGAGGTTTACGAAAAAGTTGGGATTAGCGAACGGAAGGTGCAAATTATTGTGATGTTTGGTTAATGGCTGCAGTCGCACCTTTCGCTAATATGGCGATTGGGTATACCTGATGTACAATCTGTAACAAAAATGAAGCGGATGGATTCTATACTATTTACGCCGATTGGATGCTACCTATTTCCGCTGGCTGCGTTGGGGCGGTATGCACATGAGAAATGGTTTGAAAAGTTCGGCGAGCAGAGATATTGTCAAATTTTTGGAAAAAGTGCCGCATCATTCGGATGGAAGTCATTCAGGAATATCTTTTAAAAGAAAGCGGATCGACATGTCGCGTCTAAAGCACACACCGCAGTTTGCCGAACAGGATGCAGTATCGATAGTCAAGGATCTTTACGGTATCCGAGCCACAGCAAAACCCCTTCCCAGCGAGCGCGATCAGAACTTTCGCATGTCCGCCGGAGAAGACGGCAGTTTCGTTCTGAAGATGGCCAACGCATTAGAAGATCGGGCTATGCTGGACTGTCAGAATCAAACCATGCAGCACCTCGCCCGGCATGTGGCATTCTGCCCAAGAGTTGTTGCGGCCAAGACCGGCGATCTCATATCCAAGATCCAATCTTCAACGGGCGAAAGTCACATGGTCCGTCTGGTGACCTATCTGCCCGGAATTCCCATGGGGTCTGTCAAAAGGCACTCGGCCGGGCTTCTCGAGGACCTGGGCCGGTGCGTCGGCGAAATGGATCGCGCCATGGCCGACTTCGATCATCCGGGAGCCCATCGGGATTTTTACTGGGATCTGGCCCAAGGGTTAGCGATCGTAAAAGAATACCAGGTCCTGATTCCCGATGCCGACCTCCGGAAACTGATCGAAAAATTCGCCCTGGATTATGAACAATATGTGACACCGCTGCTCCCGGACCTGCGCAAAAGTGTCATTCACAACGATGCCAACGATTATAACATCATTGTCGGCGGAAACGACGATCTGTACATGCGAAACCAACGGGTTGTCGGTATTATCGATTTCGGTGACATGGTATACAGCCATACGGTCGCCAATTTAGCCATCGCCATTGCCTACGCGATTCTCGACAGATCCGATCCTTTACGGACGGCCGCCCACATGGTGAAAGGATACCACCGGAGCTATCCGCTCACCGAAGACGAAATCACATCTCTCTACCCGATGGTATGCATGCGGCTGTGTATGAGCGTCTGTATCGCAGCACACCAGTTAAAACAGCGTCCCGACAACGCGTATCTGGCGATCAGCCAGCTGCCGATCCAACAGACCTTGCCGGCTCTGACTAAAATCCATCCGCGCTTCGCAGAAGCCGCCTTCCGGCAGGCCTGCGACCTGCCCCCTTTGCCGCGCTCCCAAACGATCTGTAACTGGTTGCAACAAAATCAGGACGCCATGGCGGCGGTCCTGGATATTGATATGCGCACGGAGCCTCTGAAAATATTCGATCTGAGCGTTGCAAGCCCCCTCGTGCACGGCAATCCGGAGGAAAACAAGGAAACTTACATGACCCGACGGCTTTGGGGAGAAATGCAGGCCGCCAATGCCAAAGCCGGTATCGGGCGCTATAACGAAGCCCGCATGCTCTATACGTCTCCCCTGTTTGCCGCAGGTGTTGCACCGACCGCAGAGCACCGGGCCGTTCACATAGGCATGGATTTGTATGCCGAAGCCGGTACTGCTGTGCATGCGCCGATCTCAGGCAACGTGTTCGCCTTTTCAAATAACGCGGCGCCCCAGGATTACGGGCCGGTTGTCATACTGGAGCACACTATTGATCAAGGCGAGTCGTTTTACAGCTTGTACGGACATTTGAGCGCGGAAACGCTGGTAGGACTTTCGGTGGGGCAGGATATCGCTCGCGGAGAACGATTCGGTTGGATCGGCGCTGCGGATGTCAACGGCGGATGGACACCCCACCTGCACTTTCAAATCATCACGGATCTGTTGGACATGGGCTGCGACTTTCCGGGGGTGGTTCGAGCCGGCGAACGAAGTCTCTGGACAGAATTTTCTCCGGATCCCAACCGGGTCATCGGCATCCCGCAAGATCGCTTTCCGGCGCCGGAACCGAGTGTCTCAGATACGCTGGCCGCGCGCCGAAAATACATCGGTCACAATCTGAGCATCGGCTACCGTAACCCGATCAAAATAGTCCGGGGCTGGAGACAGTATCTGTTCGACGAAACGGGTCGCAGATACCTGGATGCCTATAACAACATCCCCCATGTCGGACACTGCCACCCACGAGTGGTCAAGGCTGCCGGTCAGCAAATGTCTGTTTTAAGCACGAATACGCGCTACCTCCATGATCACATCAACCGATATGCCGAGCGCTTGTGCGCCACCATGCCGGAGCCGTTGAGTGTCTGTTTCTTTGTCAATTCAGCCAGCGAAGGAAACGAGCTGGCTTTGCGCCTGGCAAGAGCGTATACCGGGCAGCGCGACATGATCGTGCTCGAAGCCGCCTACCACGGGAACACCACCTCGCTCATCGATATCAGCCCTTACAAACATGAGGGCCCCGGAGGTAAGGGCCCGCCTGCGTGGGTCCATAAGGTGCCGATTCCCGATCTATACCGGGGTCTTTACCGGTCAGACGATCCAAAAGCTGCCCACAAATATGCCGGACACATTGACGACATCATCCGACAACTAAAGGGCAAAGGCATCGGGCTTGCCGGGTTTATCGCCGAAACGTGTCCCAGCGTGGCCGGGCAAATTTTCCTACCCCACGACTATCTGCCGGAGGTCTACCGCTACGTTCACAAGGCCGGCGGGCTGTGCATCGCCGACGAAGTGCAGACAGGCTACGGCCGGATCGGCACCCATTTTTATGCTTTTGAAGCCGAAAATCTGGTACCCGACATTGTGGTCCTGGGAAAACCCATCGGCAACGGCCATCCCATCAGCGCCGTGGTCACCACTCCTGAAATTGCCCAAGCCTTTGACAACGGCATGGAGTTCTTCAGCTCCTTCGGCGGGAACACAGTCTCCTGCGCAGTCGGTATGACCGTGCTTGAAGTGGTTCTTGAAGAAAATCTTCAGGCCAATGCGCTGAAAGCCGGAAAACGTATGCTCACCGCAATGAACGCGTTCATCGAACGGTATCCGATTGTCGGCGATGTCCGGGGATCGGGACTTTTTCTCGGCGTTGAACTGGTGCGCAACCGTGAAACCCTCGAGCCGGCAAAAGAAGAAGCGGAATTTATCGTCAACCGCATGCGCGATGCCGGCATTCTTTTAGGAACGGACGGCCCTTTTGAAAACGTGATTAAAATCCGTCCGCCCATGCCGTTTGACGAAAGCAATGCTGATCTTCTGGTGGCCAACATGGAGCAAATTCTGGAGGAGGATTTTTGGGTCTAACTTTTGGAGCTGCTGCAAGCAATGGGGACAGGTCTTCTCTTGACTCTTAGTATCAAAGCCTCGGAATTAGTTATCGCCAAGGCTTGCAGCTCAAAGCGGACCGCAGATAATTCAGGGCACATTTGGTTGATTCGTTAAATAGTTGATTTGTTGCGTTTTTGAATCCTGTATTAAAGGGAGGTTTATAATTTTAGCAGATTCATATGTCCTGTTCGGACAGAGTCGACAATCAGTTTGCCTGTCAGTTTTAATTTGCCCTGGCGCCCTTTCTTTCCGGCCATTATGATTTCGTGAAGCTCCTCCCGCGTTTGGGGTGGTCTTACTTCAGCGGGATTTTTCACAAGGGTTATGGATTGGGTCGGGCAATTGGGGACGCAGACACCACATCCCATACAGCGGTCAAGATTCACCTTCGCCGGCTGGTTTTTTCCGGATACGCTCACCGCACCGACCTGGCAGTGTTTCTCACAGGCACCGCATCCTTCGCATGTATCCTTGTCTACTACCGCATGAAAGTTTGAGGCC
>JASFGZ010000217.1:0-7600 GCA_050123495.1 Desulfobacterales bacterium | reverse complement strand
GTCTTAAGGCGAATCAAATCCGACGACTTGAGAATTTTTACCGCCGACGCATTCAACCCAAATTTTTAATCAGTCATGAGCTGACACGCGATCTGAGTATGCTATCCCATGAAATCCGCCGCCAGATTGGCCTGCTGGTCAACCGTCAGGGCAAGGTGGCGTTTGTAATTGTGGGTGACAGCAGAAAAATTGTCATTCCTCCCATCAGTGAATACCGGGCTGCTCCAGGACGCTTGAAAGGATTACGTTGTATTCACACGCATTTGACGAACGAACCCCTGACCAATGACGATCTTACTGACCTGGCTTTGTTGAGACTCGACATGATGGCGGTCGTGGTTAATGGTGAAAAGGGAATGCCCGAAATGGTTTATGTGGGGCATATTCTGCCGAAAACATCCGCTGGCAATCCTTATTCCATCCTGCCGCCGCTTTCTCCATCTCAATTGGATATTGACTGTTTGGCAGTGATCCAGGCGTTAGAAGACGAACTCGCACGCGCAAGCAGAGGATACGCAGCAGATTCCGGTATGGAGCGGGCATTGCTGGTCGACGTATCTTCAAGTTCAAAGCAAAACGCCATAGAACCACTATCGGAGTTAAAATCACTGGCAAAATCCAGTGGCATCGAAGTCGTCGGTACTGTCTTGCAACAACGCAGCCGCAGTAAGGTCAGATTTTTGATCGGTCCCGGAAAACTGCAAGATCTGGCCATCCTGGCTTTGCAGGAAGCGGCAACCGTTATCATATTTAACCAGGAATTAAGCCCTTCTCAGATACGGTCTATTACCGATCAAATCGAGCTAAAGGTCATCGATCGGACGCAATTAATTCTGGATATTTTTGCACAGCGCGCCCAAACGCGAGAAGGCAAATTGCAGGTCGAGCTGGCTCAGTTGAAGTATTTGCTGCCACGTTTGATCCTTAAAAACACTGCCATGTCCCGTTTAACCGGTGGAATTGGGGGCCGTGGTCCGGGCGAAACCAAACTGGAGATCAATCGACGACGGGCCCGCGACCGCATTGTGCGGCTTGAAAATGAGTTATTGGCGGTACGCAAACAACGTAAACAACAAAGGGCACGGCGGCAGAAAAAGGGATTGCCTGTTATTTCTATAATTGGTTATACCAATGCCGGCAAGTCCACTTTGCTGAACACGCTGACCAAAAGCGACGTTCTGGCAGAAAGCCGTTTGTTTGCAACCCTGGATCCGTCCAGCCGCCGTCTAAAATTTCCGAGAGAAACCGAAGTTATCATCACCGATACGGTCGGATTTATCAAAGATCTTCCCAAAGATCTCTTGGTCGCTTTTCGAGCAACCCTCGAAGAGCTTGAAAATGCCGATCTTTTGCTCCACGTTATCGATATCGGCAATCCGCATTATCCAGCTCAAATCGAATCGGTTGAAGCAATTCTTTCCGATCTTAATTTACAGCACACTGCTTCCATTCGAGTGCTCAACAAAATGGATCTTGTAAATTCGGCAGCCATTCCAAAAATGTGTCGTGCACTCAGGGGAACTGCAGTCTCGGCCAATGATAAATCGACCCTGCTGCCTTTAATCCAACAGATGGAAACGGCAATACAGAATGTCCATAGTCCGTAGATAGTTGTCCGTTGTTTTTTAAGTTTGAACATCAACTTTAAAATCTAAATTGAGCGATTGTCGAGGTTGCCGCAGCTACAAGGCAGATGTCGTTCCGCTATAGTTGACTATGCGGGACGGCATCTAACACAGTAGATGCGGTAAGATCGGCAATCGCTCAGTTTAGAAGGTGACCCTTATGAACCTTGAACACGCAAAAAGAGTGGGAATTGAAGCGGCTTATGCGGGTGCCCGGGTGCTGCGCGATCGGTTTGGCAATATTTCTCGGATTGATAAAAAAGGCGCCTTCAATCTCCTTACCGAAGCGGATATCGAATCCGAAAAGAAAATTATTACGACAATTCGCGAAGCATTTCCGGACCATGCCATTTTAGCCGAGGAAAGTGGTGCAAGTGAAGGAACCGGAGAATATCGATGGTTGATTGACCCGCTTGATGGAACAACCAATTTTGCGCATCAACTGCCGATTTTCGCGATTTCGATCGCTTTAACCATAGGCGCTGAAATGGTTCTTGGCCTGATACTCAATCCTATGGACGGCGAACTTTTCTCAGCGATATCCGGCCAGGGAGCGGAGTTGAATGGCAACCCCATCAAAGTGTCATCCACTGAATCTGTCCGCGAAAGCCTGCTGGTAACGGGATTCCCCTATAACTACAGCGAGGTTGAGGAACCCTTGATGAAGCGATTCACGGTTTGTCAGAACGCATCCCAGGGAGTTCGCCGGCTCGGTTCTGCGGCCCTTGACCTGTGTTACGTGGCATGCGGGCGATTCGATGCATTCTGGGAAGAGAGCCTTAACCCGTGGGATACGGCCGCCGGCGCTGTGATTGCGACGGAAGCTGAAGCCGTGATTACCACTTTTTCAAACACGTCTTTTACGGTAGATCAAAAAGAGATCTTGGTCACCAATGGCAAAATCCACCAGGAGATGCTGGAATTATTAGCGCTACAGTGACTAAAATGCCTAAAGTGAGCTAAAGTGACTATAGTTAAGGAATTCTGTCATTTTAATATAAAAAGATGGAGCGCCACGCGGCGCAAGCGCCTGCGCTGCGCGAGCGACACTAAAACTTCAGGCACTTCCAACTTTAGTTCACTTTAGTCACTTATTTTTAAAATGGGTTCTAGAATTTTCCAGACTCTAACTTCTGATGAAAAAAATCGACCTGTTTCTGTATCGAACTATTTTCTTTTAATCCCCGTTCAATACAATGAATAGAATGGAGGGCCGTGGCATGGTATCGGTTGAAGGCCTTACCGATACTCTGAAGCGGGGCATCTGTGTAACGACGCGACAGATAAATCGCCATTTGTCTGGGTCTTACAAAACTTTGTTTGCGAGAACGCGAAACAATATCTTTTATTGAACAATTATAATATTTGCAAACCAATTTCTTGATGAGATCAATGGTTATCATTTTGCGCTGGCGAACTATGTTTTTGACAACGCTTTCTGCCAAATTCAGATCAATGGTCGCGCCCAAAAGAGAGGATTTGGCAGCAACACCATTGAGACCGCTTTCAAGCTGCCTGACGTCCTCAGTCAACTCCTCGGCCAAATAGTTGATGATATCGTTGGGTATATGGTATCTGTTGAGGTGTGCTTTTTTTTGCAAGATGCGCACCCGGGTCCTATAATTCGGCGGCTCAATGTTGGAAATCAGGCTACAGGACAGACGCGATCTTAATTTATCATTTAATTTTGGAATATCGGCGGGCAGGTAGCAACTTGAGAAAATAATGCGCTTGCCAGCCTCAAACAGAGAGTCCAATGTCAATGCCAGCTCTACCTGGGTTCTTTCTTTCCCGCTAAGATAATGAATATCTTCAAGAAGCAAGACGTCGCAATAATTTCGGTATTTTCCCTTAAATTTAGCAATTGAATCTTGGCGAAAGGCTTGTACCATCTCATTGCTAAAATCCTCTGCTGTAATATAATAGACACGTTCATCGGGATATTGGGACAGGACATGATGCCCGATAGCCTGGGATAGATGGCTTTTGCCCATACCGGTTTTGGAAAGCAGGAGTAACGCATTTTGCTGACGTTCTCGACCTGAAGCCAGCGAAAGGGAGGCTGAATAGGCAAAATCATTGCTGGCCCCCACTACGAAATGATCAAAGGTGAAATCCTTTCTAAAAAATCGTCCCCGGTGTGGATGGATTGAGCCGTTTAGGAGCGGTAGCTGCTTATTATAGGCTTTTTTAGATTGCGTAAATTGTTTGCTTTTACCGTCAACGGCAAAAGATATGTTGCATGACTCACCGATTTCTTTGTTAAGTTCTGCTGTGATTAATTCACCATAGAGATCGTATACCCGTTTTTTAGAAAAGAAATTCGGGCACAATAGGATCCAGTCATCATTGGCGCCTCTTTTCAATTCCAAAGGTTCGATCCACATTTGAAAACTATGCTTGGGGATGCGACCATTGATTGCAGACTTAATCTTTTTCCAGACAGCTTCCATCGACTTTTGCATGATACGTCTTAACACAAATCCAGTAATAGTAAGTTTCCGAAGAAATTCTTTGAAAAAAATTACGAAGCTAAACGGTATGGAAGGTGTAATATTGATTATCGAAAAACTTGAAAAACAGCAGCTTGTTTAAAGCATGAGACAGCTTCAGTCAAACGTGATAAAGGCGGTTTTAGATTGCATCACAAAGTTGTTTTGAACAATTTATATCTAGCTGTTTTCATTTAAGTAAATTTACAACTATCGACAAGTATCTTTAAATACGACCTTTTCTGAAAGAGACATATGTTTAAGTATTTTAAGTATATCCATCTTATGTGCAAAGTTATAAACAAGAAAGTCTTCTTCGAAAAACTCGTATTTTCTTAAATTATCTTTGATTTTTAAAAAAATAAAAAAAGTTTTTTTAAAAATGCCTAAACGTTGAATTATCAGGGCTTAACAGCTACTCATGAAAATTTGTTTGAATTTTTTTTTTGTGACCTGTAAACTCAAAACAAAAATAAATGCCGATGATATCTGAAAAAATAATAATTCGTGGGGCCAGACAGCATAATTTAAAAAATATCGATGTCGAACTACCTCGTGACAAACTGGTCGTCATCACGGGTATATCCGGATCCGGAAAATCAACACTTGCTTTTGACACCCTTTATGCCGAGGGTCAACGCCGGTATGTTGAATCTCTTTCCACCTATGCGCGTCAATTTTTAGAACGCCTGCAAAAACCAGATGTAGATCTGATTGCGGGCCTATCACCGGCGATTGCCATTGAACAAAACACCGCCGGACACAACCCGCGCTCGACCGTCGGGACCGTTACCGAAATATATGATTATTTGCGTTTGTTGTTTGCCCGGGTCGGCACCCCTCATTGTTACCAATGCGGCCAGGAAATCACTTCTCAGACACTTGATCAGATTGTCGACCATGTGATGGCATTGGAAGAAAACACCCGCGTTATTATTTTATCTCCTTTGATTTCAGAACAGAAAGGATCCCACGAAAAGCTTATCAACCGGTTGAAAAAAGACGGATTTGCCCGGATCCGAGTAGACGGAAAGATGGCCGCTATCGAAGAGGTCGGTATCCTGGACAAAAACAAAAAACATTCGATCGCGGTCGTGGTCGATCGGCTCATTCTTAAAGAAAAAGTGAAAAATCGCCTGGCCGATTCCCTGGAGCTGGCCATGGCTCAATCCAACGGATTGGTTACGGTGGATGTATTGGGGCGTGGCCCCATCCTGTTTAACGAAAGGGCCGCCTGCACCAAATGTGGAATCAGTTATCCCGAATTTACGCCGGCCAGCTTTTCATTTAATTCGCCCCAGGGAGCTTGCCCGCATTGTGATGGGCTGGGATCGACGACCGAATTCGATCCGGCCCTTATCGTTCCGAATCCGGACCTCTCATTAAGAGAAGGCGCCATGGCCCCATGGGCCAATCGAAATAGCGTACATTTCATAGAGTTTTTAGACGCGCTCACCACACAATATGGCGTCGATATTTTCACTGCCTATAAGGACCTTCCCCAAGAATTCAAGCAGGTTCTGCTTTTCGGTTCAGGCGATACGCTGATTACCTTTTACTTTGAACGCGCGAATCGGCGCATTCGCTATCAGAAAGCGTTTGAAGGGATAATTCCGAATTTGCAACGCCGGTACAAGGAAACCGATTCGACCTGGTCGCGAGGCGAAATCGAGCGCTATATGAATTTTCAACCCTGTCCCGACTGCAATGGCGAAAAATTAAATCACGCCAGTCGATCCGTCAAAGTGGGCGGCCTGACAATTTCGCAGGTAACCGCCTTATCGGTGTCAAAAATCCGCAACTTTTTCCTGGATTTGAGGCTCGAAGGCAAAAAAGAGATCATCGCGCGACGCGTTCTAAAGGAAATTGTTGAACGTCTGGGCTTCCTTCAAAATGTCGGGCTTTCCTACCTCACCCTGAACCGATCCGCCCATTCCCTTTCAGGAGGTGAAAGTCAGCGCATTCGTCTGGCGACCCAAATCGGATCAAAACTAACCGGTGTGCTTTATGTATTGGATGAGCCGAGTATCGGTCTTCACCGACGCGACAATAAGCGTCTGCTGGAAACCCTTTTGCATATGCGCGATCTTGGCAATACGGTGCTGGTCGTAGAACATGATGAGGAAACAATTCGGTCCGCGGATTATGTAATTGATATGGGCCCCGGAGCAGGCATCAATGGTGGTGAGATTGTCTTTGCCGGCCCACCTTCAGAACTGATCGCCAACGAAGCCTCGCTGACCGGTCAGTATTTATGCGGACGCAAACGCATCGACGTTCCGCCAAGCAGACGTTTAAATTCATCACCGTATATTTTTATCGAAGCAGCATCGGCCAATAATCTAAAGAATATCGATGTTAAATTTCCATTGAGTCGCTTCATCTGTGTTACCGGTGTCTCCGGTTCAGGGAAGTCAACGCTCGTTTTGGAGACACTTTATAAAGTCCTCATGCAAAAACTCCACTACGCAAGGATACAGGCAGGGGCTCACAGGCAGGTACTGGGAACCGAGAACACCGATAAAGTTATCCACATCGATCAGGGCCCGATCGGAAGAACACCGCGCTCTAATCCGGGCACCTACACGGGCGTCTTCACACATATCCGCGAACGCTTCGCACAAACGCCCGAAGCCAGGATGCGCGGATACAAACCGGGCCGTTTTAGCTTCAATGTCAAAGGGGGGCGCTGTGAAGCCTGCCAGGGCGATGGCATCATAAAAATCGAGATGCACTTCTTACCCGATGTATACGTGACCTGCGACGTCTGCCACGGCAGACGCTACAATCGTGAGACACTCGAAGCCCGGTATAAAGGCAAAACGATTGCAGAGGTACTCGACATGACCGTTAATCAGGCCCTGGATTTTTTTGGAAAAATCGGGAAAGTACGATCCATCCTGCAGACACTGGTTGATGTTGGCCTGGGATATATCCAAATCGGTCAACCGGCACCAACGCTTTCCGGCGGTGAAGCGCAACGGGTAAAACTCTCCAGGGAACTCAGCAAAAAGGGCACCGGAAAAACGATTTACATTCTGGATGAGCCCACCACCGGTTTACATGCCGATGATATTCAAAAGCTACTCAATGTACTCAACCAACTCGTGGAACACGGCAATACGGTCGTCGTCATTGAGCATAATTTGGATGTCATTAAAACGGCCGATTATATCATCGATCTGGGGCCGGAGGGTGGTGATGAGGGTGGCTATATTGTCGGATGCGGCACGCCTGAAGAGATAGCTGAAATTAAAAAATCTTATACCGGCCAGTTTTTAAAAGAAGTACTGTAACTTAGTTCTCTTTGCTCACCATTGGAATGATGGAAAGATGGAATACTGGAAAAATGGGTTCGAAAGGATTTAATCTCATTTTCTAATCCAGCATTCCATTATTCCAACATTTCATCATTCCATGCAGCGGTAAAAATCTAAATCTGTTTAAAGCTGCATGCTTTCAAGATTTCATAAAAATCTCTAT
>JASFGZ010000216.1:0-7630 GCA_050123495.1 Desulfobacterales bacterium | reverse complement strand
TTTCGATGGAATCATCTTGCCCGGATTTATGATGTCATCGGGGTCAAAGGCCCTTTTGATCTGGCGCTCGAATTCCAGGTCTGCCTCATTGAAGATAAAGGCGGTCTCTTTCAACTTCTCCATGCCGACACCATGTTCTCCACTGATGGTTCCCCCCGCATCCGCACAGGCTTTCAGAATTTCCGTCGAGATTTTAAGGACCCGCTGGCGTTCGTCTTCATTGCGTTCGTCGAACATAATAAGGGGGTGGAGATTGCCGTCGCCGGCGTGAAATACATTTCCGATGGGAAGATTGTACTTCTTGCCGAGTGCAATCACCTGACTCAGGACCTCGGGGAGCTTTGTGCGCGGAACCGTCCCATCACAACAAAGATAACTGGGCCTCACCTGGCCGACGGAGCCAAAGGCCCCCTTGCGGCCTGCCCAGAGCACGGTTCGCTCGGCTTCATTTTTGGCCAGTTTTACCTCCCGAACATTATTCTGTCTGCAGATTTCGATAATTTTCCGGGCATTATCATCCATTCCTTCCGGCATACCATCCAGCTCGATGATGAGAACGCAGGCGGCATCCAACGGATATCCGACTTTTATGGTCTCCTCTACGGCCCGCATGACGGTATTGTCCATCATTTCCAGGGTGGCCGGGATGATACCTTCCGCTATGATGGCCGAAACCGTGTTGGCCCCGTCTTCGATGGCATCGAATACGGCCAGCATGGTCTTGACCGTTTCAGGTGCCCGTTCAAGTTTCAGGACCGCCTGGGTCACCAGGCCGATCGTACCCTCACTGCCGACAAAAAGGGCGGCGATGTCATAACCCACATGATCACGGGCCTTTCCTCCCGTTTTTATCACCGTACCATCATTGAGGACGATTTCCAGACCCTGCACATGGTTTGAGGTCACGCCGTATTTGAGGCAATGCGGTCCTCCCGAATTCTCTGCGACATTGCCGCCAATGGTGGAAACTTTTTGACTGGCAGGATCGGGTTGATAGACGAAACCGTTCTTGAGCACCTCGGTTTGCAAATCCAGGGTAATGATGCCCGGTTGCACCGTTGCGGTCCGGTTGGCATAATCAATTTCCAGGATGCGGTTCATGCGGGAAAAATGAACGACAATGCCACCTTTGAGGGGAACCGTACCGCCCGTCAGGTTGGTGCCTGATCCCCGGCCGAGAATCGGGATTTTTTCTTTGTAAGCCAGAGCCATGATTTTAGACACCTCTTCGGTGGAATCCGGTAAAACGACCACATCCGGTTTGGCCTTATCCAGAGAGGCGTCATAACTGTATAGCATGAGATCCATTTCCGAATTTAAGACATTTTCAGGGCCGACAATTTCTTTTAAGCGGCCGATGATTTCCGGTGTGTCCATAAGGAAGTTCTCCTATTTCGAGTGCTTACATATTTTTTATTTTTTCTAAGGTGCCGTCCCAGGCGGCATCCATGATCGGTCCCATAAACTCATCCACCAAACCGGCGTTGAGGGGGACCGGCATATTCTTTAGTTTCATCTCCAGTTGCGGATCCTTTGCAGCGACGAGACAGCGCTTGATATGCGCTTTGCCGACGCCCTGGACGTCGCTCAGACAGGTGGGAAATCCCACGAACTTGCTGAATTTAACCATGCCCCTGGCCACCGCCAGTCCCAGTTGCCGGCCGGAGAGGGCATCGAGGTCTTCATCGATATAACCATACGTTTTATAAATAGCGCCGATCGTCTGCAATTTGCTCTCTATCGCCGGGGCGAAGAATACCGTATAATAAGGGTTCATCAGCGCACAGGCACGACCATGGCTGAGCACATCAACCAGAGAAAAACTGTTCAGGTGCGGACCGGATGTGCCGCCGACCATGATGGCATAACCACCCAAATCTGTACCCAAGCCCAAAAGTGTCCGTGCATTTTTGTCGACAGGGTCTTTTTTTACCTCGCTGAGACCTTTTATAAGGGCTTCGACCCCCAGTTCGGCGATCTGGCGGGTTTTGTCCTCGATTTCGGGCGGTGCACCGAAGTAAACTTCCAAACAGTGGGCAATCCCATCGAAGCCGCCGTCCAGGGTAAGGCTCATGGGTTGCGTTGCGGTGATATCGTAGTCAAAAACACAGCGTGGTGGAATAATGGCTTCGTCTACGATCAGTTTCTTCTGGCCGGCGACGGGATCGGTGATGTTGGAATACTTCGTCAAATGGGCGCCCGAGCTGGCCGCCATCATCACCGCCACCACGGGTAGCATCGTGCGGCCGGATTCTTCACAGACTTTGGTCACCTGCCCCACACCGAAAAAGGGATCGATTTCGGGTTGGATATCACCTAATGAGGCCAGCATGGCGGCGGCCTTGGTGGCATCGATGCCGGAACCGCCATCGCCCACCACCAGGACGTCGGGCTTTTTGTGCATGATATGGCTGTGGATACGGTAGACATCTACAAACGGCGCATTCGGCGCTGCGGATCTGACAATGTCCACAATTTCAACACCGGCTTTATCCAACGATTTTAAAATTCGATCTTTGCTTGGCTGAAACCATTTTTCTTCTATCGGCCCGACGAACATTGCCTTTTTACCGAGTTCAGCGGCGAATTTTCCAGGTGCTTCATCCAATATGCCGCTGCCGAATGCATAGGTGTTGCCCTTAAATTCTTTTAATAGCGCCGCGGCGCTTTCGTTCAAATCCGACATTTTCATCACCCTCCCGGTGTTTTCAATCTCATTTCTACTTAAATTGAGCGTTTCAAATTTTAAAAATGGATCATTTTGTCTTATTTTCAATGAATTCTATCGATTTATATTTTTAAAATTTGAAACCCTTCGGGATTGCCGATCTTACCGCATCTAATGCGTCAGATACTGTCCCGCATAGTCAACTATAGCGGCACAACATCTTCCTTGTAGCTGCGGCAACCTCGACAATCGCTCAACTTAAGTTCTATTCGAATTCTCTGATGGCGTCAAGGGAAACGCCCATGGAACAATCCGTATCCTTTTCCAGGATAATTTCGACGACATATGGAATGCCCGATTCGACGCCTCGCTTGAGTGCGGCCGTAATTTCATTCGGATCGTTAACCCGCTCACCGGCGGCACCGCATGCTTCTGCAAACTTCACAAAATTAAATCCTCTGCCCTCGTTTTCGGGGATATAGGCCACCTCTCCCGGCTCCAAACTTCCAACGGCGGTACCCGTTCCAGCCTCTGCCATCTTGGGTAATTCTTCAACCGTGCACTCCTGAAAGCAGTCGTAGCATATTTCAACTTCATATTCCATCTCATACATGTACTTTTCGGCCTGACGAATGAGACCCAGATACCCATTGTTGAGCACGATAATTAAAAAGGGCACCTTGTACATCACGGCCACAGGCAGTGAATCCATGCAGAATTGAAACCCGAAGTCGCCTACAACGGTTACGATCTGTTTGTCGGGACGGGCGATTTTGGCGCCGATGGATGCGGGCATATCCCATCCCAGCGGCCCGGCGCCCCCGCAATCCAGATAATGCCGGGGTTTTGTAATCTTCTGTAGCTGGCCGGACCAGATCTGATTCAATCCGATACAGGTGACAAAGACCGTTTCTTCATCAAAATATTCATTGATTTCCTTGAAAACCCGTTGAGGTTTGATGGGAATATCGTCATAATCGGTTTTTCGTTCCATTGCAGATCGAACCTGCGGAATGGTGAGATTAACGGGGCGAGGTTTAACTTTGCGCCGCTGAATTTCTTCCAATAAGGCCTGCAGGGTCAGTTTTGCATCGGCGCAAATACCCAGGTCCGGCGTGAGATTCTTGCCCAGCTGTCCGGGATCAACATCCACATGAATGAATTTACGATCGCCTGTGTACACATTGATGTCACCCGTATGGCGGTCATTGAATCGCGCTCCCACAGCAAAGACAAGTGTGGAATCAAGAAACACCTTGTTTCCCGATGGGGTATTGCATTGGATGCCAACCTGACCGGCCATCAGGGGATGGTTCCACGAAATCCCGCTTTTGCCCATATAGGAAGCAACCACGGGAATCTGCAGCGCCTCGGCTACCGTTCGAAATTCATCGCAGGCATCGGCAAGGATCACACCGCCGCCCAGCAGCATGACGGGGGCTTCGGCCTCCAGGATCATGTCCAGGGCCTTGGTCACCTGTTTGGGATTGGGCGGAGAGCGAAATATGGGCAAGGGCGCATCCGCTTCCGGGTCATATTCGATTTCTTCTTTTTGAACATCCAGGGGTAAGTCGATCAGGACCGGCCCGGGTCGGCCTTCCTGCATGATTTTAAATGCCTCGCGAAAAACCCATGGTACCAGGCCACCTTCCCTAACGCAATACGCTTTTTTCGTGACCGGTTTGACGATTTCGGCAATGTCCACCGCCTGAAAGGCTTCACGACCCAGTTGGGCCCGGATGTTCTGTCCGGTAATGGCCAAAATGGGTATGGAGTCTACCTGAGCCGTGTATAGGCCGGTCACAAAATTACTGGCTCCGGGTCCTGAGGTGGCCGCACAAACACCGACCGAACCAATCGCCCGGGCGTAGCCGTCTGCCATATGAATAGCGCTTTCTTCATGTCGTGTGATCATGTGTTTAATGGTCCCAAGATCCTTAAGTGCGCTGTAAAAGGGAAGGATACCTGCACCCGGAATCCCAAAAATATTTTTAACTCCCTCACTTTCAAGAATTCTGACGGCAGCTTCCATTGAAGTCATCTTCGGCATCGTCCATCTCCTTTGCAGGGTTATATGATCTCATTTAAAATCCCAGATCGCGGGATATATCGAGGGCGCAGTGCTTTACTTTTTTCCCAAGATCTTCAATACGTTCGGGTGTAATTCGCATGGCGGCACCGGAAATTGAAATAGCAGCCACCACCTGTTGCCGGTGGTCGAAAACAAGTGCGGCCACGCACCGGACGCCTGCTTCCATCTCTTCATCGTCTACGGAAAAGCCCCGGGTAGAAATTTGCTCCAGTTCTTTCAGGATTTTAGAACGGTTGACCAAGGTGTTGGGGGTATGGGGGATCAACTTCGTTCGTTTTAGATATGCATCAAGTTCAGTCCTGCTCCACTGGCTCAAAAGCATTTTCCCCACCCCGGTGCTGTAAAAGGGAACGCGCGTTCCGAGCTGGGTGAATGTCTTGAGTATGGATTTATTGCTTTGCACCTGTTCCAGATACACGACACTATCTCCATCCCAAATGGCAAGGTTGGCACTTTCCCCGGTTTCAGTCATCAGTTTTTGGAGATGTGGTCGGGCGATGGTCGGAAGATCGGATTGCTGCTGAACGATGGTTCCAAGTTCCAGAAACCGAAGCGATAGCGAATAGTTTTTGGTGACCGGATCCTGATTAAAATATTGCCGTTTCACCAATGTGGCGGCGATACGATGGACCGTGGTCGATGGAAACCCCGTCATCGAAGAAATATCACGAATTCCTGCGCTTCCGAGTTTGCTAACCGCGTCGATAATGTCCAGCGCTTTGTTCAGTGATTTCATATGCCTGTCCCGCTATTTGGAATTAAATTCTGCGATATGGTATAGGGGTAGCGTTTTTTCTGGACAGTGTCAAGCGTTATCTCGGGTTTCTTCCCTACTCAAATTGATAATCACAGGTGATCTCACCGGTGAGCATCTTGTAGACCTCGCAGGTGCGGGCGACATTGAACAGTATGGTCCTTTCTCTGCGGGTTAACCCTGAGCCTAAATCGATCCGAACATTGAAGACGGTATTCCAGGGTTTACGCCGATCGATGTTGGTATCGATGTGGACGTCGATTTTTTCAACTCGAATTTGCTTCTGATCTGCGACCGCAGCAATGGTGAGCGTTATTCAACTCCCCAGTGCCCCGACCACCAATTCAATCGGACAGCATAATGAACCGTTGCGTGCATTACGACCGGCAACCGTAAACGATCGGCTGTCAATTTGGACTTCTGCTCGTCCGTTTACAAAGCGCACATGGGAATAAGATTTAATCATGATTTTTCTCCGTTGATATCGAAAATCCGATAACTGATGCTACGCTACCCCAAAAAGATAAAATGTCAAGCGCTGCATTGAAGGTTTAGAAATAATCTGCAACGCAAATCTCTCAGAAACACCTTGACACTATGGTGAAAAAAAGCTAGCAAGATGCCTCATTGGTTGCCGATTCCATATTATAAGGTACCTGCGTGTGTAACCCTAATTGAGCGAAAGTCGAGGGTGCTTCAGCTTCCCTGCAAGCGGGATCTCCGCTGCGCTCCGACAATCGTCCAAGGGCGAGGCTATAGTCGACTACCGCGAGCCTTTGGCAACGCAGAAGATGGGGTGGCATCGACTTTCCCGAAGGGCAAACAAAATGAAAATTTTTTAAAAGATAATTCATCCCTAAAACTTTACCCCTGTTTTTCATTTTGTTTACGATCAATTGGGGTTTAAGCGACCTTATGCCGATACTGGAGCGAATTGCCGGAATGAAAAGAATAATTGTCATCCTATTTGTTGTGACGATATTCGTTTTTGGTGGTTCCAGATCATCCGCATCCTGGTTGATCGATGACGCAAAATTCCACGTTTCCGTTCACGGTCAGACTTCCTGCCAGGATTGTCATGAGAATATATCCGACGGACGCCTTCATCCGAATCCGGCAAATGTGAGCAAAGAACTGGCCGACTTTTTCAGTATCGAGCAGTGCCTCGCATGCCATGATGAGATCCTGGATGATCTGGATAACGGTGTGCATGGATCTGAACAGGTCGAATCAAGTCAAGCATATGAAGATTGTCTCGAGTGTCACCATCCCCACTACGAGCTCATCCTTTCGGAGAACGAAGAGCTGGATCAATTCGATCCCTCCAAACCTATTTCCGCCCAATGCGGGGTCTGTCACGACCCGGAAACATCATTGCCCGACTATTCTTCGGAGGATGAGGAATGTATGAACTGCCACCGGGACGTTGATCGTAAAGAATCAAAAAGGCGGGAGCGGATTTTTCACCTTTGTTTTTATTGCCACGGCAACAGGGGAACCGAAGTGCAGGAAATGACGGCCAAGGTGATACCGCTGATCGACGAAACCGATTTTAAGTTAACACCGCATGCTGAGACCGAATGCACGTCCTGTCATGTCCAGGCCGCGGAATTCAAACACCACGCCCAAAAGCTTGATGATTGCCGCCAATGCCATACCCGTCATGATGAGAAGAAGGCCCACGACGCCCATATTTCGGTTACCTGCCAGGCATGCCATATGGGTAGTGTCTTGCCCATATGGGATCCTGAATCCAAAACGGTGGTGTGGCAGAAAGTGCGCAGCGCGGCCAAAACCTCTCAAATTCATCACATGGTGCCTTCAGAAGATGAATCATTTTGCCGGAGGTGTCACTTCAAGGAAAATAATCTTGGCGCGGTATCCATGGTCCTACCCGCCAAAAGCGTTTTGTGTATGCCCTGTCATGCCGCCACTCTTTCGGTGGGCGATTTGACCACTGTTTCGGCGTTGGTTATTTTCCTAGTCGGTTTGATCATGACGGTTTCTATCTGGCTTTCCGGATCGTTGTTCACCGAAAGGATCGACAAACCTTCCTTTAGAGCAGGCGCACGGTCGTCCAATGCAGCCAGGGCGACATTTTCCGGTAAGTTTTTTT
>JASFGZ010000215.1:0-7668 GCA_050123495.1 Desulfobacterales bacterium | reverse complement strand
AAATGATAAACGACCTACTTCAAGGAGTTTAATGATGAACAACCCATCTTTTGCAGACATTACGATCGTCTCTTGCGGCACATTGAGTCTCGAGTTGAATTATTTAAAAAAGACCGGCTTTTTGGACGCACCTCACATATTCTATACAACTCCTGGACTCCACGAGGACATTCATGAGCTCGAGCGTCAACTGCTCGAGCGGATCGACAGGGCCAAAGAAAAGACCGGCAAGGTCCTTGTGGTGTACGGCGGCAAATTCTGCTACGTGAATGCCGATGAACCCACACGCACCATGCAAACCATCATAAAAGAACAGGGGTCGGAAGTTACGCGGATTCAGGCGACGCATTGCATTGACATGCTGACCGGTGAAGCTGAGCGGGAAAAAATCGCTGAAGAAGTTGCCGGTGGTGAGAAGGTTTGGTGGATGACCCCGGGGTGGATTAAGTTTCGTCATCATGTTTTCAAAGGATGGGACCAGGGGCTGGCCAATGAGAACTTTCCCAGACACACAGGCGGCGCCATCGTTTTGGATGGCATCGAATTTGTGGGAAACTACATGGCCGAAAAACCGGAAGAATTTTTGGAATACTCTGACTGGATGGGCATTCCAATCCAGCCCTACCCGATTTCATTGGATCGGTTCGGGTCCTTACTTTCAGGTGCGGCCCATAAGTTAGCCGAAATTTAAAACAAATAAAAAATAGAGGAGGTTAACGCTGAAAATTGGTATGTGGGCAGGGCCCTCGAACGCGTAAGCGCCAAGTCCGTTTGCCCGCTTGTCGTCAGCACGGATCCGAAAGTTTTAGAGAAATGGGAGGGATAATAGGAAACATATTTTCAAAACCCAAAATGAGCGTTTATACTTTTTTTATCATTTCCTTCAGTTTTTAGTGTCAACGTTTTTCGTATTTTCCTACCAAAACCGCTTCGCAAATTTATAAAAAAATTTCGTAATTTTTCTAAATCAAGCTTTTCAACATATCGGCTGGTTTAGATAACCGGTAATCTAAGTGGCTGTAATCTATATAATTACCACTATTGCTAGATTATGGCATGTTGTATGCTATTTTATTACTAAACGAGATATATACCAGGAGAAAGGAGGGGGCATGAAGATGATGGATCAAACTTTTAATGCCGGCACGCAAGTCGGTGCTGAATTAAATACAGTTCAAACTACCCTGTATGATTTGGTTGCCGCAATCAATGCGGCTGTCTTGCCTGAGGAAGATTGGATCGTTACCGATGCGGTTCTTGAATTGTTTGAAACCGGCCATGCTGAATTCCTTTGGGCGAATTAAAATGACGCTGCCTGATTTATGTGGTGGACAGCGTCTGCCATTGTAAAAAATTAAATTTAAAAGGAGGTGAGTCATGGAAGAAACTCATATGGATATCATCATGCAAAAAAGATTACCCAGAGTCGGGCAAAGCGTTCGCAGCAAAAAATACGGTACTCTGTGGCGGGTAATCGAGAAAAAGGAGGTATGGCAAAATATTTCGGATAATCCGCAAACCGGGAAGCCGCGTTTAATACCGGCTATTCAATTGACCTATTGGCAGGTTAGAAAGGGTGTTGAGCAAGGAATCGGTAAGATGCTGGGCTATGCCTATACCCTTCATGACAATACCTTTGAGACCAATTGGGAATTGACGCATTAATCTGAGCAATATAATCTAACAAAAAAAGCGAATCGAAAAATCAGATACACACGTTTTCATACAGGATGACAAGCGGAAACAAGGAATATTTTAGATGGCTATGATGGGTCGCAGGAATCAAAAAGTGAACCCAAATGGCCGATGATACAATTTTTCTTGTTGATTACAATGCCGATTTTGTTGAATAGCCTATGTTTTTCGAACGTCTAATTCCCAATAATTATCCGCAACTTGATTGGATTCAGGTGGAGATCAGCTCTTACTGCAATGCCAGCTGCTTCTATTGCCCGCACTCCACTTATCGAGTCAACTGGCAAAATAGATACCTGTCAATGGAATCGTTTCACAATCTAATTCCCGCTTTTCGAAAAACAGCACTTGTCTATCTCCAGGGCTGGGGGGAGCCTTTTACCCATCCCCGGTTTTTTGAAATGTTAAAGATCGCTAAAGCGGCAGGCTGCATGGTGGGAACCACCACAAACGGAACTCTGCTTGGCCGAGAAACGATTGAAAAAATGGTTAGCGAGGGGCTGGATGTAATTGGGTTTTCGCTGGCAGGTGTGGATGAAAAAAATGATAGGATCCGAAAGGGAACCCGTATTAAAAAAGTTTTAGAATGTATCGAGGAAATCCACAGAGCGAAAGACAAATTTGGCACCGATAATCCCCAAATTCATATCGCTTATATGCTTTTGCGCTCAGGCCTCGATGATTTAGAAAAACTTCCGATTTTTTTGGGAAATACAGGTGCTGCACAAATCGTTGTCAGTTCATTATCCTATATCGTCAGCCCTGAAATGGAAACCGAATCTGTTCTTGTCTGCGGAAAAGAAGAATATTTAGAATTAAAAGACCGTTTACTTGAAGTCAAAAGAGAAGCTGGTAATCAGGGCATAGATGTACATTTTCATATTGTGCCACCTGTCCAAAAAAAATTTTGCTGCAGTGAAAATATACCCAGGGCGGTTGTCGTGGGTTCCGATGGCAGCCTATCTCCTTGCGTCATGAAACAGATCCCTGTTCGAGGAGATAATTTTTATTACGCTAACGGTAAAAAGAACTTTCAGCAAAATTTGTCGTTTGGAAACGTTCAGACTGAATCTCTAAAAACCATCTGGCATCGCAAGGAATACCGAAAGGTTATTAATAAATTTAGGAAACGCGAAGCACCATCATTTTGTCAGAGTTGTTTAAAGAGAACAATAGATAACCTGGAGTAATATTTGGCAGAGGACATCTTGGAAAATACTTTCTGGACAGCATTGGGGGCCAGTTCTCTGGCCGCAAGCGTAACTACCTTGGGCATCTATGTCATCTGTCGTTTCGAGCGCTGGGGCCGTAAGAATACGATCTATTTTATCTGTTTTGCCGCGGGCATTCTGATTTCAGTGTCATTCTTGCACATTATCCCGAAGGCCTTTTCAATGAATGCGGATGCTCCCATATACCTGTTCGCCGGCTATATTAGCTTGCATTTGTTTAATCGCTTCATCAACGCTTTTGTCTGTGACAGAAGTTCAGATGAGCAGTATGGAATCGGCCTGGTACCCATGCTGGGAATCGGCTTCCATTCTTTCATCGACGGCATCATCTATTCAATCACGTTCACCGTCAGTGTCTTTACGGGGACCTTGGCAGCCGCGGGCATGGTTCTGCATGAATTTCCCGAGGGAATCATCACCTATCTGCTGCTGATACGAGGCGGTTTTGATGTGAGAACGTCGCTGCTGCTCGCATTTCTGGCCGCCGCTCTGACCACGCCGCTGGGTATGCTGATTTCATACCCTTACATCAGTAAAATTGATGAATCGTTTCTGGGCGCCCTACTGGCGTTCTCTGCCGGTGCCCTCGTTTATGTAGGGGCCACCCATCTTTTACCCCAGGCTGAAACCGAGCATAAGAAATACAGCCTGTTTGCGCTGGGTGCCGGCATTTTAGTAGCCCTGGCGATTGTTCTTTCCAAGGCATAGGTCCGCTTATGACCGGGTGAAGGGCCAAAAGGAGCTATTATGACAATAATGAACTCACAAGATGATGAGAGCAGACTGATTCAAGAGGACGAATTTAAGGAAAAACTTGAAGAGCTAAAACGCCGTATTATTTGCCTTTGCCAAATTATTCCGGGTCTGAAGCAGTGCGCTCATTTAAGTAGTCATTTACAGGAATTATTCGAGTTACGCAAAGGGCTTAACCTGCTGGAACAAGGTTTGCTGCAGACCCATCTCAGATGTTGCATTGATCCAGGCCTAAAGATTCCAGGCGAAGTCGTTCTTTCAGTTTCCAAGCTGAGTGCCAGACGTCACGGCGCCATCATTGTGATCGAGCAAGAAGACAATTTGGATGATTATCTTCAGGGCGGCGTCATCATTGATGCCGTTGTCAGTGCATCGATTCTGGAAAGCATCTTTTATCCAGGCAGCCAACTTCACGATGGGGCCGTATGTATCCGAAATACACGTGTCATAAAAGCCGGCTGTTTACTGCCCTTTGCTTCCACACCTTCTGGGTTGGAGAATCTCGACCTGGGAACGCGGCACCAGGCAGCTGTCGGGCTCAGCCAGGTAAGTGATGCCCTGGTCATCGTTGTGTCTGAAGAGAAGGGTTGGATATCTTTGGCTCTTCGAGGTCGATTATATCCCAATATAGGAACATCGGCATTACTTCAAAAACTTGAAAATCCCGAAAGCCAGACAGAAATTGAATAGGCGTATTTGGATTATGCGGTTATTGGCTCGCCGTCCGGCACAGGCGAACCGCCTCTGATCGTCGCCCGGTCATATCAGATGCGAAGCCTTCTTTTTTTTTGTTCACACCATTCTTCCGTAAAACGATCCAGTTTGAAGGTTTCGCCATAGCGCTATAAATATATCTCTTTGAGGAAATTGCGTGGGTGGCCCAATTAATTCGAATTTTTTCAACCATAAATTCGAAATTTTTCGAGATCCGGTTGTACCAAGAAAATTTGGTGCCCAGATACATCATTAAATGTTTGATTTAGCAATAATGAATTATTTCGATTTACTGGCATATTTAATGCAAAAAAAGAAGTAAAAACATAAAATCTGTTTCAATATAAAGAGGGGTGAAGATAGTGCAGAGCACAGAAATATGTTTTTGCAAAAGAAATTTCATGTACGTCTGCAATGCAAGCAGTGCGGAAGAACAAAAAAGATGCCGATGTTATCAGAAATCATCATGTTGCGATAGATGCATGTACTTTATATTTGATAAATATTGCGATTGTTTGGAAGCACAGATGAACACTGAGGAACGGGATGCTCCTGAAATTCTGTAAGGTTATGAATTGATTGTCGTTCGAATATTTTTATTAAGAAAAAAGATTCTTTTTCCACATGAAATGGGAGAGGCGTCGTTAAAGCTACAGCTTTTTCAAGCTATAGGTCCCGGCCCTGAGCTGGTGAGCAAATAAGAGCGATGATGACAAGACATAAAAGTGCTCCTTTTGAGGCATACCATAGGCGTTATGAAACATGGTTTCAGCGCCACCCGGCAGCTTATCATGCCGAGTTGCTGGCCGTCCACGCCCGGCTGCCCCGGCAGGGTCTGGGGATCGAGATCGGTGTCGGAACCGGTCGCTTTGCAGCGCCGCTCGGCATCAGAGTCGGCCTCGATCCCTCCAGAGCGATGCTTGCCTATGCCGTCGAAAGAGGTGTCTCCAGTATCCAAGGGGTGGCCGAGGCATTGCCCTTCAAGGATGCGGTCTTCGACTACGCTCTCGTTGTTACCACCATCTGCTTTGTGGATGATCCCCAAAAAATGCTGAATGAGGCCCACCGGGTGCTGAAATCCGCAGCACCGCTTGTCATTGGTTTCGTCGATCGGTCCAGCAGGCTTGGGCAGCAGTATCTGGCACATCAGGATGAAAGCGTCTTTTATCGTCAAGCACGGTTTTATTCGGTTTTGGAAGTCGAAAGGCTTCTCGGTGATTCGGGATTTACTGGCCTTGTCTGGGGGCAAACCCTGTCAAAACCGTTAAATGAAATTCAAAAGATCGAACCGCTTTGCGAAGGTCATGGGCACGGAGGGTTTGTCGTGGTCAAGGCGGTTAAATCATAAAGAAGACGGGAATTCGAAGAACACTAGCAATTAAAAATATATGAATAGATTAAAAAAAGGATACGTCCAGATTTTTACGGGCAATGGCAAAGGGAAAACCACGGCGGCGTTAGGCCAGGCTCTGAGAGCAGCCGGCAGCGGATTAACAACCTTTATCGTTATGTTTATGAAGGATTTTGCATACGGCGAAATAAAAAGTATAAAGCACTTAAGTGATTGGATCAGATTAGAACAGTATGGGAATGACGCCTTTGTTTTTCGCAAACAATCGCCGGACAATGAAGATAAAAAAGCTGCCCGGCTGGCATTGAAGCGAACGCGGGAAGCAATGCTTTGCGCTAAATACGATATGGTAATTATGGATGAGATCTGCGTTGCAATCCATTTTGGTTTGTTGAAAACGGAGGATGTGCTTTCCTTGTTGGATGAAAAGCCGGAACCGATTGAACTGATTCTCACCGGTCGATATTGTCCGCCGGAACTGATCGAAAAGGCCGATTTGGTTACAGAGATGCAGGAAATCAAGCATTATTATCAGAAAGGTGTAGCAGCCAGAAAAGGCATCGAATCATAAAAATGAAATTAAAGTGAAAAGATTCTTAATAACATCATTCTTTATATTTCTAATTACATGCATTTCAATTTTAATCCAAAATGTTTACCTCAAATTGGCCAAGGCTGAAGCGGGGAATGTAACGAATAAAAATTCCGCAGAAATGTCGACAGTACCTTTGGAAAATATCAGTATCACAATTGCTTACGACAACAATGCATATAAAAATGGCGTATCCGCCGCCTGGGGGTTTTCCTGTCTGATTAAAGGAACCGAAGAAACGATTCTTTTTGATACCGGTGGAAACAGCACGATATTGCTGGCGAATATGAATAAACTGGGCATAAATCCCAAAGAAATTGATCTTGTTATCCTGTCTCACATTCATAACGATCATGTCGGTGGATTAAAAGGGTTGCTCGAACAAAATAAAAACGTGACCGTATTTTTTCCGGCATCGTTTCCCGCCCGGTTTAAGGACGAACTGATAATGTCCGGAGTGCCGATCAGGGTGATTCAGGGCCCCGCAATGATTTGCAACGGCGTCGATTCCACAGGTGAACTTGGGATGTGGATAAAGGAACACGCAATGATCATCCATACGGATAAAGGCATCATTTTAATAACCGGGTGTGCGCACCCGGGAATTGTAAAAGTAGTAATTACAGCCAAAAATTTAATCGGAGATGGCGTGCTGCTGGCGATGGGCGGATTTCATTTGTCGGGAGCGAGCAGGCCCGTGATAGAGGGTATAATTTCTAAAATGAAAAAATCGGGTGTCAGATATGTCGGCCCCTGTCATTGTTCCGGAGATTTGACCAGACAACTGTTTAAAATTGAATATGGCAATAAGTATATCGATGCGGGCGCTGGAAGAATCATCACCTTGAAAAAATAATTAAACGGCAAATACGCATTCCATTTAAAATATCGTTTATGCCATAAACAAGCCCATTTTCTGTAAAAAAAATCGCCTTTCCCATTTAAGATCTCATCCAAAGCGAATCCTATGTTGGCAATTCACTGATGATGAATTTAATTCCGGCTATAAGTTTTGAAATATTGAGAAAATATCTTTCTTAATTTTTCTAAATCCAGTTCATTAATTAAGCGGCCTTGAGGTGTCATTCAGTATAAGTATCTGAAATTTATTTAATTATTTTTTTGGCTCAGATTGGCATGCCTTATGCTATCAAGATTAGTTTGAAAAGACATTTAAATCCCAATTTTAGTTACAAGAAAGGTAGACCGATATGTACGAAGTTAAAGTTGATGACGAAAAATGTGTTGGCTGCGAGGAGTGTGTCGATATTTGTCCGGAAGAAGTATTCGAACTACAGGACGAGAAATCAGTACCGGTTAAAGCCGAAGAG
>JASFGZ010000214.1:0-7707 GCA_050123495.1 Desulfobacterales bacterium | reverse complement strand
TACTTCTTTTTAAATTGAGCGTTTCAACTTAGGTTCTTTTTGTGGATATCATTGCAATAAAAGAAAAATGGCAGGCGCGCGCTTTCTAAAACGCATCGCCTGCCATTAAATAGAAAGTCGGTATTATACTACTCTTGCGGTTTTCCCATAACCTCTGCAAACATGTCCAAATCCCACTCTCTGCCGTCGGCAACATTCTGGCGGAATTTGATAAAGTCAACCACATCCTGACCGGTAATTTTTTTCGTATTGAAGGCCCCAAAACCCAAGAAGGCCTCACCGGACATGTTGGCAGCCAGCCAATGCCGGTTGTGATTTTTGCACATATCCCAGAAGTATTTTTTCTTCTGACGAATACCGTCGATGGACATAATCAGACAAGCGGGAAACAGGTTGGCAAACGTCCAGATGATCCTATTGACCTCTTTGTCCAGCAGTTCAAAATCGGCGTTGGGCTGATGTTGCTTGACAAATGCCCGCGCCTCTTTTCCTGCATCACCGGTTTTATACTCACCGTAGACAATCTCACCGTCTTCAATATATTTATCGGTGATGATCATGGGGTTGCGCACCCATTTGCCATCCACTTTGAGAACCGGCACCACTTTGCTGATCAAATTTTTGGTCTTCATCTTGTAGGCCGACCACATCTCGCAGGAGATGCAGTTCCACATGGCATCTTCGTTGCTGAGCATCCAGGGTAGAAAATCCGATGATCCCCCGACCGGCGCAGAACCGTGGCGGGGTCCGGCCTGGCCAAAGATCGCCAGATCCGAAGCAATGGCAATATCGCAGGCCATGCCGATTTCCTGACCGCCGGCCACCCGCATGCCGTTGACCCGGCAAATTACCGGCTTTTTGCAGGCCAGGATCGAATCCACCATGTGGTTGAACAACTCCATGTATTGGCCGTACTCATCGCAGCGCCGGCTGTAATATTCGCTGTATTCTTTGGTGTTTCCGCCGGTACAGAATGAATAGGGGCCGGTGCCGGTAAAGACCACCGCCACCACACTTCGATCCAATGATGCATTTTCAAAACCGGCAATCACACCCTTGACCATTTCGGTGGTATAGGAATTATACTGCCGGGGGTTATTCAGACGAATCCAGGCGGTATAAAGCCCTTCTTGAGCATTTCCTTTCGGGTCGGTCAGGGGTTTTTTCTCAAAAACCACACAGGGGGCATCCTCTTCCTTTCCCCAGTGCACATCGGTGTGCAATATGTGGTCTTTTAATTCATTGTCGCGGGGCATCCATTCTAAAGCCATAATATTTACCTCCTTTAATATTGAGAAATTATTGTTATGCTTCCTTAAGCATTTTTAAAAATCAGGTGTCAGTACAATCCGCTTGTCCGGAGACACTTTGTGTGCCTCTTCAAAAGTTTCCACTATCGTGCTCATGGGGCGTGTTTGTACGAAGGCATCGATGTCGATTTTGTTTTTGACAACCATATCCAGTACGATTGGATAATATTCCGGCAGACATCCCCATGTCCCGATGATATCGGCATCAAAGGCCATTAATTTGCCGAACATGTATTCGGCTTTTGCAAGACCGAATCCAACCACAATCAGTTTGCCCACAAAACTCAGCAGGCTGAGCGCAATCTCCTGCCCCCCGCCGGCACCGGTGACCTCGAAGATTTTCCAGCCGAAACTGGGCAGCCCGTTCTCTTTACAGATGCTTTTGAATTCTTTGGAAACCGCGCGGGCATCTTTGTCGGTGGAATTGATGACATAATCAGTCCCGTATTGAAGGGCCCGGTCGAGTTTGGCCTGGTTGCGCGCAATGCCCACAACCGTATTTGCGCCTAACGCCTTGGCGGTCTGCCCCATATACTGCCCCACCCCGCCGGTAATACCGACAACGACGACATTATCACCCGGTTGTAAATCGGCTCTTTTGGCGGCCTGGTATGGTGTGGTGGCGGCATCAGCCACAACCGCCAGATGGGCCAATGGAATATCGCCTCTATTCTTTACCTCGCACAGATCAACACTGGGCACCGGGATATGACTCGAAAACCCGCCATAAACGCCAAGGCTGTTTCCCGGCATTTTCTGACCCAGGCATCTGTTGCCGCGACCGGTTTTGCAAAGGATACATTTGCGACATGGCATGACCGCCGGGATGATGACTTCTTTACCCATCCATTCTTCATCTCCTGCAACCACGTTTCCCGAAATTTCGTGGCCCAACGTCAGGGGCGGTTTAGAGACCGTGGGTACGCCATCATAAAAATAACCCAGGTCGGTATGACAAACACCGCAGCCGGCAACCTCAACCAGAGCTTCACCGGGTTTTAATTCCGGAACCGGAATTTCCTTTTTTTCAATTTTGCCTGGCGTCACCTCTTTGGTTTCACGATCACGGGAAGTGGGTTGGACCATCTGCCAAGTTTGTATTTTGTCTGGAACGCCTGCCATAATACCCTCCTTTGTTAATTTTATCAGTCAATACGCAAATTCAGCTTATTTTTAAAAATTTCGCTTGATTTTAGCTGCAAAATTTGAAATTACGTTTTAGCTACAATGTAACTATATTGATGTCAAGAATTTTTATTGACTTAAGGGTAACCCGGCTTTAAGGTAGCTTCGACATTTTGTCGAACCAGCAGATAAACCAATAGTTCCAATACCCTAGAATAATCGTTTCAAATTTTAAAAGGAGGATTTAGGAGGATTCTATGCTACTCGAAAGCAAAAATGCACTGGTAACCGGAGGCTCGCAGGGAATCGGCGCGGCTGCCTCCCTCGAACTGGCCCGCGAAGGGGCGAACGTTTGTCTGACCTACCGCAAACATGAAGCCGAGGCCAAGAAATATGCGGAGGAAATCCTGGCTATGGGCCGCAAAGCACTTGCGGTGCAATGTGATATCTCTTCTTTTGCTGAGGCCGAAAAAGTCGTTAAATCTGCCACCGAGGAATTCGGCAGTCTGGAAATTCTGGTTAACAACGCCGGGATGAACTGGGATGGCGTTTCTTGGAAAATGACTGAAGAGCAATGGGATCGGGTATTGGAAGTCAACTTAAAGGGTTACTTTAACTTCACCCGCCAGGTGGCACCGCTTTTTAAGGAACAAAAATACGGCAGGATCATAAATGTGACTTCCATTAACGGTTTGCGGGGCAAATTCGGTCAGACCAATTACTCGGCATCCAAAGCCGGTATCATCGGATTTACCAAGGCGCTTGCAAAGGAACTTGGCACCTTTGACGTAACGGTAAATGCAGTGGCCCCCGGCCTGATAGAAACCGCCATGCTTAAAGAATCCGAAGCCAGAGATAAAATTATCGATATGGCCATGGGCGAAAGTGCCCTCAAACGAGTCGGGCAGCCGGAAGACCTGGCGTATCTGGTAGCATTTCTGGCATCCGACAAAGCCAAGCATATTACCGGAGAAGTTATAAAGGTTGATGGCGGACAATACATATAACTTTTACAATTGCTATATTTTTCTAGTATCAATTTAATTTAGGCAGAGGTCTTCTAACATTAACCAATCATAAATTCGAAATATGAAATCCGAAATTCGAAACCATATCGAATGCAAAAAAAATTAAATTCTAAACAATTCATTCTTAATCTTTTTATGCCACCCCTATATGATTTCGCAATTTTGAACATTTGTTGATTTGATATTCGAATTTTTTTCGAATTTCGATAGTCGTGTTTCGGATTTGTCTCCGGTTAAGCAGCAAAAAATCTATTCCAAAGATAACAGATAAAATAACTAGCCCTAAATGTCTATTCGCCATTAAGAGGAGACTGTTATGAGTAAAGTAGCCATTATCGGAGTCGGACAGAGTACATTTGTCAGAAGCTATCCGGGTTCCATCCGGGAGCTGGTTTTTGAAGGATTTAGAGATGCAATGCAGGACGCACAGCTGACCACCAAAGACATCGATGCCTCGGTGGTCTGCTCAGCCCCCGAATATGACAAACAGCGTTCACCGGCCGGTGTTTTTGCAGAATATCTGGGGTTGAATCCGCAACCGACATTTTATGTTGAAACCCTGTGCTCTTCGAGCAGCACCGGATTGAAACTCGCCTATTCATTGGTGAAATCGGGGCTGCACGAGGCCGTGGCGGTGATCGGGTTTCAGAAAATGTCGGAAATCAGTTCTTCCGAATCCCAGGAGCGTATGGGACGAGGCGCCGACATTCAATGGGAAAGTCCCTTCGGCACCATGATGCCCGCTTACTATGCCATGTATGCCAAGGCGCATATGGAAAAATACGGCACCACCTTGGACGATCTTGCGCTCATCCGGGTTAAAGCAGCAACTTACGGCCAGCTAAATGAAAAGGCCGTCTATCGGAAACCCGTGACGTTTGAAATGTTTGCAGATGCGGAAAATCGCATGGCCGGTCCGGTCGCCAGCCCGTTGCGGGTAGGAGATTGTTGCGCAAATGCGGATGGCAGCTCTTGTGTCATTGTTGCCAGTGAAGAAAAAGCCAAATCCATTTCAAAAAAGCCGGTCTGGATTCTAGGGGTGGGCGCAGCGACCACCAGTGTCAATTTATCCGGCAGAAATTTATTTACGGGATTAACCGTCGCGCAGCAGGCGGCCCAGCAAGCATACGAGATGGCCGGTGTGGGTCCCGAGGACATCGATGTGGCCGAAGTACATGATTGTTTTACGATTGCCGAAATGATGGCTTATGAAGATCTGGGCTTCGCCAAACCGGGAGAAGGCAAGGAACTCATCCGAAACAAAGAAACCTATCAGGACAGCCGTATTCCGGTGAATGTGGATGGCGGTCTTTTATCAAAAGGACACCCCATCGGAGCCACCGGCGGTTCCCAAATCCGCACGATCGTCTTGCAGCTCAGAGACGAGGCCGGAGATATCCAGGTTAAAAACCCGGAGATCGGCCTGGTCCATAACATCGGCGGTGTGGGCCTTTATGGAAATGTGACCATATTGGGTCGCTAGCAAGATTTGCTCACCACGAAAGCACGAAAGGACGAAACCACGAAAATAAAAATAATAACTAAATTTCGTGCTTTTATAATTTCGTGTTTTCGTGATTAACTTTTAAACGGAGATAAATTATGAGCAAGACAAAAGAAGTAGATGACCGATTTAAAAAATTCGGAACGGTAAGCTTTACCGCTATTACGAAAACCAATGATTTTGTCGACTACCTGGAAGATAATAAAGTCATGGGAACCCGCTGCAAGGATTGTGGAATGGCTTTCTTTCCGCCCAGGGCGGATTGTCATCAGTGCCTTGCGAGTAACATGCAATGGTTCGAGGTCAGCGGTAAGGGCAATCTGATTACTTACAGCAAACTGGAATATGCTCCCATCGGTTTCCAGGATGACGTTCCATATTGCATCGCTCTGGTGGACTATGGCGATTACAAGGTGTTTGGCAGAATTTCCAGTGACCTGCCGGACGATGAAATCAAAGCGGGGATGGAAGTTCAAACCGTTGTGAACACGCTGCCTAACGGGCAGTTGAACTATGTTTTTCAAAAAGCCTGAATTTATTCACCACAGAGTGCGCAGAGAACACAGAGAAGCTGTTTTAATCAACCAAACTTTTTGTTCTCTGGGCACTCTGTGATCTCTGTGGTAAAACTCTAATAAAGGATGATAACCATGAGCGAATACAAGTATTTAAAAGTGGCAAAGCCTGATGGCGTGGCCCGCATAACTTTTGATCGGCCGAAACATAATGTTTTCGATATCGAAATGATGAATGAGTTCATCGCCGAGCTGAGCGGGCTTGTCGCCGATGATGAACTTAAATGCCTGGTGCTGAATGGTGAAGGCCCCAGCTTTTGTGCGGGAGTTGAAGTGTCCGATCATAAGCCGGAGATGGCCCCTAAGATGATCGAAACGTTTAATCAGGTCTTTGAGCTTATCGATCGGCTCGAGGTGCCCACCATTGCGTCTGTGCATGGCGCCTGCCTTGGCGGGGGCATGGAGTTCGCCATCGCCTGTGACATCATTATCGCTGCCAGAAAGGCGCTTTTCGGCCAGCCGGAAATCAAGCTCGCCTTTTTGCCGCCCTATGCGGCCGTGCGGCTTCCTTACCTGGTAGGTCCTTCCAAGGCAATCGAAATCTGCACCACCGGCAAGCGCTACAGTGCTGAAGAAGCCCAACAAATGGGAATGGTTTGCTATGTCGTCGAGGATGATCAGCTTGCCGAAGCGACCGATAAACTGGTGAAAGAAATTCAATACAACAGCCCACTGCTCATTCGATTGAATAAACAGGCAGTCAAAAAACACCTGGGTATGGAATTGCCCCAGGCTGTTCAAAGCGTCAGTGATTTTTTTCTGAATACCTTGATGAAAACCGAGGATGTGCTCGAAGGGATTAAAAGCTTCGAAGAAAAGCGCAAACCGGTGTGGAAGAACAAATAGGATTGAAAATTCAAGATTGACGATCGAATATTGAAAAAAATAAGTTTCATTCCTTTATAATATTCAATATTCACTTCATCCGGAGGATCTTATGTCACAGATTAACAAAATTGCGGTCATTGGAGCGGGAAATATGGGCAGCGGCATTGCTCAAAAGCTGGCCCAGGGAGGAATTAACGTCGTTCTGGTGGATACCACTGAAGAATTTGTTGAACGCGGCATTAATACCATCCGGCAAACACTTAAAGAAGCAGTTGAGCGTAAGATTATCAGTGCCGAAAATGTTCACGATATCCTGTCAAAAATCATAGGCACATGCGATTTTGAAATAGTGGCCGACGCCGACCTGGTTATAGAAGCGGTCTTCGAAGACAAGCAGGTGAAATTTGATCTGTTTGACAAATTGGATCAAATATGCTCGCCAAAGACAATTCTGGCCACCAATACCTCCAGTTTTTACGTACACGAATTTGCCGAAAAGACATCCCGCCCGGATCGCTTTGTGGGGCTGCATTATTTCTATCACCCGGCTAAAAATCGTCTGCTGGAAGTCATCCCCCATGAAAAGACGAGCCAAGAAACCTTAGAAAAATCGCTGCTGGCAGCCAAGCTTCATGGCAAGACCGCCATCGTCGTAAAAGACGCGCCCGGCTTTGCCGTTAACCGCTTTTTCGTCCCATTTTTAAATGAGGCGGCCCGCATGTTGGAAGAAGGCCTTGCCAATATTCCAACCATTGAAGAAGCCGCCAAACAGGCATTTAAGATCGGCATGGGCGCATTTGAACTCATGAATGTCACTGGAATCCCTATCGCCGTGCACGCCTCAAACACCCTGGGAAATGAACTGGGACCGTTTTATGCCACTCCGGATATCCTAAAAGCCCAGATGGATAAAAATGAAGACTGGGATCTAAAAGGCGATGTCGATGAATCCAAACTCCCGGAGGTCAGGGACCGCTTTTACGGTGCCTGCCTTGGAGTTGCGGCGGCCCTTGTCGACGAGGGTGTTGCTTCCATTGAGGACACGGATCGGGGTGCAAAAATCGGTCTGCGATGGCTGATGGGCCCCTTTGAAATCATGAACAGGATCGGCATCGAAAAGACTTACAAAGTCGTGCAAGCCATTACCCAAAAATACCCTGATTTCAAGATGCCTGAAATCCTCGAAAAGCAAAATGAGATCGGCAAACCCTTTGCCTTCAATTTTGTAGACCTGGAAGCCAGAGATAATATTGCTTACATCACCATCAATCGCCCGGAAGCGATGAATGCCTTAAACGAAACAGTGGTGGCTCAACTTGCCCGGCGGTTTGAGGAAG
>JASFGZ010000213.1:0-7710 GCA_050123495.1 Desulfobacterales bacterium | reverse complement strand
ATCAGATTAACCTCGGGCTGGATCTTCAGGGTGGAATGCACCTGGTTTTGGAAGTGGATACCGCCAAAGCCGTGGAAGGCCAGGTTGAACGCATTTCCCAGGAAGTCCTTGACCGGCTCAAAAAAGAGCGGATTCGGAAAGTCTCCCTGGATCGAATCGATGGAAATAAAATTGCCGCCACAATTAATGATCCCGAAATCCTCGACAAATTTAATGAACTCTTAAAAGAAAACTTTGATTTTCTGAAGCGCGCGTCAAAAACAGAAAATGGCGTTACAACTATTATTTTGGCGCTTCCCAAGGACGAATCCAACCAGGTTGAAAAGCTGGCGGTCGACCAGGCGCTGGAAACAATCCGCAATCGCATCGACCAGTTTGGTGTGGCCGAACCCGATATCCGGCGCCAGGGTGAAAAACGAATGTTAATCCAGCTACCCGGAATTAAAGATACGGAACGCGCCAAGGGTTTGATCGGCCGAACGGCACTTTTAGAGTTCAAACTGGTGGATGACACCCGGGATGTCAACGCCGCTGTGCAAGGAAATGTTCCTCCGGGAAGAGAAGTTCTTTATCGGGTTGACGAGGACGCTGAATCCGGAAAAACCTCAAAAGTACCTTTGCTTTTAAAAAAGCGAACCCTTTTAACCGGTGCGAATCTGACCAATGCCCGCGTCGACTTTGACCAGTTTAACATACCTTTTGTATCCATTAACTTTGACAAAAAGGGTGCACGGGTTTTTGAACGGATCACCGGCGAGAACGTAAACAAACGGCTGGCGATCGTACTGGATGATACGGTTGCATCGGCACCTGTAATTCAGGAAAGAATCGCCGGCGGTCAGGCCCGTATTACCGGAAACTTCACGCTGGAACAAGCCAAGGATCTCGCCATCGTGCTGCGCGCGGGTGCGCTGCCGGCACCGGTCAACATACTCGAAGAGCGTACCGTCGGACCCTCTCTCGGTGCGGACTCTATTCAAAAAGGTCTTATCTCCATGTGCATCGGGGGAATTCTGGTTGTGTTGTTTATGATCGTATACTACAAGGGTGCCGGCGTGATTGCCGATGTGGCGCTCATATTGAACATCATCCTAATTGCCGGAGGTTTGGCCGGATTTAAGGCCACTTTGACGCTTCCAGGTATCGCTGGAATTATCTTAACGATCGGTATGGCGGTCGATGCGAACGTCATTATTTTTGAACGCATTCGGGAGGAACTGGCATTAGGGCGCACGCCGCGTGCGGCGATTGACGCTGGCTACCAGCGTGCAACACTGACCATTCTGGATGCCAATGTCACGACCCTGATCGCTGCGGTGGTGCTGTTTCAATTCGGAACCGGACCGATCAAGGGATTTGCGGTAACCCTGAGTCTGGGTGTAATTGCCAGCCTGTTTACGGCGTTGATCCTGTCACGTCTTGTATTTGATTATATACTCATGGGTCGCAAAATTAAAGCGCTCAGCATATAGGTGCATCCGTCATTGTGAAAAAAACGGAACGCATCGTATATAATCAGCTAACCATTAACGCCGCATTGCGCGTTAGGCGCAATGCGGAAATGCAATAGGGATATGCCATGCGGTTTATAAAAGCTGAAACCAACATCAATTTTATCGGCATAAAAAATATCGCCTTTTACTTATCGATTGCATGTATCGCTGTTAGCTTTGTGTCGCTCATCATTCACAGGGGGCCCAGGTTGGGCATTGACTTTGCCGGCGGGAGCCTCATACAGATAAAATTCACCTCAGCGGCGCGGATAGATGATATCAAATCCGGACTGGCATCAGTGGGCCTGGGCAAATCATCCGTGCAAGAGTTCGGTGAAAAAGCGGATAACGAATTTCTGATCCGAACCGAAAGCACCTATGGCGCCGGCGAGGGGTTTACAATCGAAATTAAAAAAGCGCTGGAATCATCCGCCGACAATCAGGTGGAAATCCGCCGGGTCGAAATGGTCGGTCCCCAGGTCGGCGAGGACTTAAAGAAAAAAGCCCTGTTTGCCATGTTTTATGCGCTGCTTTTTATAACGATCTACATATCAGGCCGATTTGAGCTTAAATGGATTCTGAGCGGGGTGGTCGCGTCTGCACTTATCGGAGCGGTTTACATCTTCAACCTATTCAATGTGAGTATCCCCTATTTAATCGGCGCGGCGTTGATCGTTTCGCTGATTATTTTCTGGTTTCTGGAGTTAAAATTTGCGATGGGGGCCATTGTCGCCTTAATTCATGACGTCATTATTACGGTCGGTATTTTTTCCATATTCGACAAAGAATTCACGCTTCCAATCATCGCCGCTTTGCTAACGATTATTGGGTATTCCTTGAACGATACCATCATCATATTTGACCGCATACGGGAAAACACAAGAAAACACCATAAAAAGCCTTTGGAATTTATTATCAACAGAAGCATCAATGAAACGCTGAGTAGAACGATTTTGACTTCACTGACGACGTTGATTGTCGTAGTGACCCTTTTCGTCCTTGGCGGCGGCATCATCCACGACTTTGCCTTCGCCCTAATTGTAGGTGTCCTGGTCGGAACCTATTCATCGATTTATGTGGCAAGCCCGATATTGATGGCCTGGCAGGGCCGTGGCAAGAAGTAATACTTAATATTTCAGTCGCCGTCGATGAAGTCACACCAATATGGCGACCTAAAATAAACGATCACGCGTTCAGGGGTTCAGAGGTTCAAGGGTTCAGGGTTCGGACAACCTTGAACGCCGAATCCTGAACCTTTGAACGTTAATGAGCGAAAGCAACCTTGAACGCTGAACCCTCAACCGTGAACACCCATGCATGAAATGGATAGACTTTTATCTTGGTTTTGTCTGAAAAGTGTTCCGGGAATCGGAAATCATCTGTTCAAACGTCTAATAAACCGCTTTAATTTGCCGGCGTCGGTTTTTCAGGCGTCCGCGGAGGAATTGCTTCAGGTTGAGGGCATATCTACCCGCCAGGTAGCAGCTATCCAAAATTTTAAAACGCCTGACAGTGTCAAGCGGGAGCTGGCTCAGGTGGATCAAAAAAAGATCAACGTCACGACCTTGACGGATCCCGCATACCCGCCTCTTTTGCGGGAAATACCGGACCCACCGCCCTACTTATATGTTTCCGGAAATCTGGATGGGTCACCTAAAAATATTGCCGTCGTCGGTTCACGCAACGCGACCGAATACGGCATTTCAACAACACAAAAGCTTTGCGCGGACTTATCTGCATTTGGCATCACCATCATCAGCGGACTGGCTGTCGGGATTGATACAGCCGCCCACCACGGAGCCCTGGCAGGCAGGGGCAAAACCATTGCCGTACTGGGAAGCGGCCTGAATAATATCTATCCATCTCAAAACATAAGCCTGTTCGAACAAATTACCGAAAACGGTGCCGTTATATCTGAGTTTGCACTTGACATGGAGCCGGAAGCCCATAATTTTCCTATCAGAAACCGGATCATCAGCGGTATGAGTCTTGGAACCGTTGTCGTGGAAGCAACCAAAAAAAGCGGCGCGCTGATCACCGCACGTCTTGCGGCGGAACAGAATCGGGAAGTATTTGCGGTCCCGGGAAGCATTCAATCTTTCAAAAGCACCGGCACGCACACGCTGATCAAACAGGGGGCCAAGCTGGTCGAAAATACACAAGATGTGCTTGAGGAGCTCACTGCATTTATGGATGCTCCGAAATTAATTAAACAACAAGATCCAAAGCACCCGGCTCGAGACTTATCCTTGATGACGCCGGAGGAACTCGCTGTATATAAAGCCCTCAGCCCATATCCGGAACACATTGATACGATAGTACGCAAAACCACTATCGAACCTGGAAAACTTTTAAGCATATTATTACAATTGGAACTCAATGGAATGGTGAAACAGTTGCCGGGGAAACGATTTGCTTTAAATTAAAGAATCTAACCCAATTGCCCGATTAAGCTATTGCACCAATAAATCAATCGAAATTCGTTAAAACCAGAAAATTAGGAGCGATCGTGACCAAACCGCTTGTCGTTGTGGAGTCGCCAACAAAAGTCAGAACGGTAAAAAAGTATCTGGGTAAGGATTATAATGTTGCCGCAACTGTGGGACACATTAAAGATCTTCCGAATAAGGAAATGGGGATCGATATCGAAAATGGTTTTAAACCCGAATATAAAAACATTCCCGGAAAGCAAAAAGTCATCAAGACGTTAAAACAGGCAGCCGGAGATGCGGCCGACATTTATCTGGCACCGGATCCTGATCGCGAAGGCGAGGCCATCGCCTGGCATACCTCCGAAGTACTTCAAAAAAAGGGCCGTAAATTTTACCGGGTTCTTTTCCATGAATTGACCAAAGATGCCATTCACAGGGCCATGACTTCTCCGGAGAGCCTTGACCGCCCGAAATATGAAGCCCAGCAAGCGCGCAGGATACTCGATCGGCTGGTTGGCTACCAAATATCACCGCTGTTATGGCGCAAGGTAAAAGGCGGTTTGAGTGCCGGACGCGTCCAATCGGTTGCCCTGCGCATCATCTGTGAGCGGGAACGCGCTATCCAAGCATTTGAACCCCAGGAATTCTGGTCCATCACCGCTCATCTTGAAGGCGAATCCCCTCCCCCGTTTACCGCAAAATTGGCCAGAAAAAATAATGACAAAATTGAAATTCCAAATGAAGAGAAAACCAAGGCGATTTTAGCGGATCTTGAAGACAAAAAATTCGTCGTTCAAAAAATAGTTAAAAAAACGACACGCAAAAATCCGCTACCGCCTTTTACGACCAGCAAACTTCAGCAGGATGCGATTCGAAAGCTACGATTTTCAGCTAAAAAAACCATGCTGATAGCCCAACAACTCTATGAAGGTATTGAGCTCGGTCCGGGTGAACCCGTCGGGCTTATCACCTATATGCGCACCGATTCCACTCGCATCGCCAAAGATGCCGCGGTTGAAGCCCTTCGACTGATCCGTGAAAAATTCGGTGATGCCTATGCACTGGAGCGACCCCGGTTTTTTAAAAATCGCAAAAAGGCGCAGGATGCCCATGAGGCCATTCGCCCGACATCGGTCTCTTACATTCCCGAAAAAGTCGCCCCACATTTATCGAAAGATCAACTGGCTTTATATCGTCTCATCTGGCAGCGGTTTGTCGCTTCCCAGATGTCACAGGCCCTGATCAATCAGGTTTCTGTGAAAATTGCGGCCGGTCCCTATCAGTTTGCGGCCAGCGGATCAACGGTTAAATTCCCGGGCTTTATGGCCCTTTACATGTCGGTCGACGATGAAATCGCAAATAAAGATCAGAAAAAAGCACCGGCCCTTCCAGAGCTATCGGAAGGTATGATTTTAAAACTTCTGCAGTTGGCGCCCAAGCAGCATTTTACGATTCCGCCTCCCAGATTTTCAGAGGCTTCGTTGGTAAAAGAACTTGAGGAGAACGGAATCGGCCGCCCCAGTACCTACGCCAGTATTTTATCTACCATTCGAGAAAAAGAATATGCGAATCTGCAAAATAGGTATTTTAGACCGACCGAACTGGGATTTATTGTAAACGATCTGCTGGTGAAAAATTTTCCGGATGTCTTTGATGTGGAATTTACCGCTCGAATGGAGGAAAATCTAGATCGCGTTGAATCTTCCGAAGCCGAATCAGCCGAAATTTTAGCCCAATTTTATAATCCTTTTAAAAAAGATCTGGACGCTGCATCTGAAGACATGCTCAGTGTCAAAGGCGTAGGATTGCCAACCGGCCTTGCCTGCCCCGAATGCGGCAAACAGCTGCACATAAAAGTTGGAAAAAACGGACATTTTCTGGCATGCAGCGGCTATCCGGATTGCAATTACTCCAGAGACTACACCCGTGATGAAAAAGGGAATATCCAGACAATTGAAACGTCAACCGATGAAGTCGTCGACAAATCTTGCGAAAAATGCGGCAGTCCAATGGTTATCAAACGCGGCCGATATGGAGAATTTCTGGCGTGCAGCGCCTATCCGGACTGTAAAAATACCCAATCTTTAAATTCCAATGGCGCCAACAGTAAAATCGGCGTGAAGTGTCCGCAAACCGGTTGTGATGGCGAAATCGTTGAAAGGAAATCAAAGCGCGGCAAGATATTTTATGGCTGTAACCAATTTCCGAAATGCGAGTTTGCCACCTGGGATAAACCGGTGGCCCAGGAATGCCCGCTATGTGGTGCCAAGATCTTGGTTGAAAAAACGACCAAAAAGGATGGAACTTTTTTAACGTGTCTTGCGAAAGAATGCGGCTACCGAAAAAGCCTGTAGGGCGAATCTTTTTTTAAAAATGCTTGACAATGTTTTTTCAGCCTGCTACACAGTAGCATTAATTCAAATTTGGTAGACACCCATGAGCAACGTTATCGCCATTAGAAACCTTATTAGCCTTATTCTCGTACTCGTCAGCGGATTAATTATTGTCCGCTGCGAGCAAAGGGGTTGATAATGGCCTAACCGAATAGTTCAAATTCAAAATAAAAACCGTTATCAGCCTCGAGGCTGGCAACGGTTTTTTTTATGCGCTTTTATACGCATTTTTGAGATAGGTTCTAGCAATATTAATTGGGTTTTCCAACCGGGTGCTTCGCGCCCGGTTCCACCCGCAACGATTGGGGCACTTCGCGCCCCTGTCTTTTCCCGCTATGGCGGTAAAATCCAAGCCACCCGCTGTGGGGGTGGTCGCTGACTCGTAATTGTTTGGAATTTTTTAAGAGGAGATCGAGATGAAACTGACCGGTGCTCAAATTATGATGGAAGTATTAAAAGAGGAAGGGGTCGAGACCATTTTCGGATTCCCCGGTGGGGCCGTCATCGATATTTATGATGAACTGGCCAAGACCGATATAAAACATATATTGGTCAGACATGAACAGGGAGCCGTACATGCGGCCGATGGGTATGCACGCGCCGGTGCAAAAACCGGGGTTTGCCTGGTCACTTCCGGCCCGGGAGCAACCAATACGGTTACCGGTATTGCCTCAGCCTATATGGACTCGATACCGATGGTCATTTTTACGGGCCAGGTGCCAACCCAGTTAATCGGCAACGACGCTTTTCAGGAGGTCGACATTGTCGGCATCACCCGTCCTTGCACCAAGCACAATTACCTGGTTCAATCCACCGAAGAGTTTCCCAAAATAATCAAAGAAGCATTTTACCTGGCGAAATCCGGCCGGCCGGGCCCCGTACTTGTTGATATTCCAAAAGATGTCACCAAATTGAGCATTGATTACCAACCGGTAGAAGAGATCCGGTTAAAATCTTATAATCCGACTTACAATCCGAACATGAAGCAATTGCGGAAAGTCATCGAACTGCTCGAGCAATCTAAAAGACCGGTTCTTTTTGCCGGCGGCGGAATTATTCTTTCCCAAGCGGCTGCCGAGTTGACGCAGTTTGCCCATAAAACACAGATACCGGTTACCACCTCCCTTATGGGCTTGGGGGCATTTCCAGGAACAGATCCTCTCTGGCTCGGAATGATCGGAATGCATGGTACCTATCGAGCAAACATGAGCACCGGTGCATGTGATCTTCTCATATCCATCGGTGTCCGTTTTGACGACCGCGTTACGGGAAAAACAGATGCGTTTGCCTCCCAGGCAAAAATCGTCCACATTGATATCGATCCGACTTCAATTCGCAAAAACATCCCGGTGACAATTCCCATCGTCGGAGATTGCAAAATCAGTTTGAATC
>JASFGZ010000212.1:0-7712 GCA_050123495.1 Desulfobacterales bacterium | reverse complement strand
CCATGACACCATCGGTGTCTGTACCGCCCTGGTGGAAACCGGTATGGTCAAGGTGGAGGAGCCGGTTACCCATATCGTATTGGACACCCCGGCCGGGTTGACCCGTATTCGGGTGGATGTGGAAAACAGCAAAGCCAAGGGTGTCACCTTTAAAAACATCCCCTCATTCGTGTTGGCTGAAGATGCCAAGGTCGATGTACCGGGTTTTGGGAAAATTATCATGGATGTTGCTTACGGCGGCAATGTTTATGCGATCCTGCCGGCGGACGCCGTCGGCCTTGCGATCCGTCCCGAAAATGCACGCAAGGTGATTGACATCGGCAGAAGGATCAAAGCGGCGGTAAATGACCAGGTGGCGATACGGCATCCTGAAAAAGATTTTATTAATGAATGCACGCATGTGGAGTTTTACGGCAAACCCACTTCACCGGAAGCCCACCTAAAAAACACGGTTTTTTTTGCTGAATCCGGAATCGACCGATCGCCCTGCGGAACGGGTACTTCCGCCAAGCTTGCCGTTATGCATACCAAGGGTGAGTTAAAGCTCAATCAGGAGTTCGTCCACGAGAGTATCATCGGGAGCATATTTAAGGCCAGAATCGTCGAGGAGACCCGTGTCGGTCCTTTTAGCGCAATTGTCCCGGAGGTCACTGGAAGTGCGCATATTATGGGAATCAATCAGTTATTCATAGATCCGGATGATCCCCATGGGAACGGCTTTCTCTTGAGTTAATAAATTGGAGGACATTTAAATGGAAAAATTGAGAGGTACTTTTACGGTGATGGTGACGCCTTTCACCTCGGATGAACAGCTGGATGAACGAGGATTCCGCGAAAACATTGATTGGTATATTGAGGAAGGGATTCATGGTGTTATTTGTCTGGGCAGTACCGGCGAGTTTGCCAACCTGTCAATTGAAGAACGCAAAAGAGTCATCGATCTCACCGTCGATCAGGTCAAGGGCCGGGTTCCGATAATCGCAGGTTCGGCTGCCAACTCAACCCGCGAGACCATTACAATGACAAAATATGCCAAAGACGCCGGCGCCGATGCCGCCCTGATTGTCGCGCCGTTTTATGGTCTGCCGACCCAGGATGACTTATATGGGCATTACAAGTCCATATCCGAAAATGTGTCAATTCCGATTATGGTCTATAACAATCCCGGATTCTCAGGAGTCGATATGTTACCCCCCCTCATTGAAAGACTCGCAGCGATTGACAACATCTTGTATCTTAAAGAGAGTACCGGGGATATAAAAAGGGTTCATGAATTATTGCAACGCTGCGGCGACAACATCGATATATGGTGCGGCTGGGATGATCTGGTCTATGAATTTTTCTTATTAAGCTGCCGCGGTTGGGTAGCTCCCATCGCAAACTTTATGCCCGGGGCTGCAGCCGAGCTCTTCACATTGGTTGAAGAGGAAGCGTATGATAAAGCCAAAGCACTTTTTTTCAAGATGCTTCCCTTGTTGAATTACCTGGAAGCGGGACAGCTATTGGCCAAAGTAAAAGCGGCGATGAATCTGATCGGCAAAGCGGGAGGCGAGCCGAGAAGGCCGTTTTTGCCTATTACTGAAGAACAAAAAAACGAATTGCGCGCCATGCTAAGCGAGGTCGGTTTGATGTAATAAGCTACCTTGTATGTGTATAGATGAATTGGATTCTTTTTTTGAGTCTGTTTATGAGACAGGATTAACAGGATCTACAGGATTTTTCTTTTTCTTTCTCAGTTTCCTGATGAAACTGAGAAAACTCAATCCGACTCCGTCGGAAGCGATTATTAAAATGAGATAGGCACATTCTCATAGGGTATCGCTGAAATACTGAAGGAATAATTTCTAACCTTACGGGATAGTTTTATTTATCGCCGCAGGCGATTGCGGTTTCCAGGCTTTCATCAGGAAAGCCTGGGGAAAATATCCTGAATATCCTGTCGATCCTGTCAAAAAAAACAAAAATAAAATAGAATCCATTCCTTAAATAACACTCTGATTGGGCCTTTTTGCGGAGATAGGATGAATACAACCAAAACTGCTGATGTTGTTGTCATCGGCGCCGGAGTCGTCGGGACAGCGATTGCGTATTTTCTGGTCCGCCATAATATGGACGTCATTCTGGTGGAAAAGGGAGCCATTACGGCCGGTACTTCCGGTAAGGGCGAAGGAGATGTTTTGGTTTCGGATAAGCCGCCTGGCTTCGACAGTCAATTGACCAAACTCAGCCAGGACCTTTTTCCCGAAATAGCGAATGAATTAGACTATGATATCGGTTGGACCCAGAGGGGGAGCCTGCTTGCGATTGAAAACGAAGCGGAAATGGAGGAGGCCAAAAAGTTTTGTTCTCAGTTAGATGCCGAAGGATTGCCGGTTAGAATTCTGGACAAGTATGAGGTCCATGAAGATGAGCCCTATCTGGCCCCCGATATTGTCGGTGGTATGGAAACGGATTGTGACGGTTCCCTGAACCCTATGGCCCTGGCCTATGGACTGGTTCACGGCGCCAAAAAGCTGGGGGCCAAAGTTCTGACGCATCATGCCGTGACCGACATTGGGCTGGATGCCGAAGGCTGCATCGAGAGCGTCGTTACCGAAAAAGAGGAGATCTTCACCAAGCGGGTCGTCAATGCTGCCGGGGTCTGGGCACCTGAGCTTGGGAAACTGGTGGGGTTGAATATCCCTATCAGGCCCAGACAAGGCCAGCTGCTGGTGGCTGAGCGCACTTTTCCCGTTGCCAGACGAAAAGTAATGGAATTCGGATATATGATGGCCAAATTTGAAAGCAGTGACTATACGCGCAATGTAACACCCGAAATGGAAAAATACGGGGTTGCACTTGTGTTTGAGCCTACCGAAGCGCAGAATTTTCTTATTGGCAGCAGTCGACGATTTGTGGGCATGGACACGTCATGTCACAGCGACGTCTTACGTGCCATGGCCCAGAGAGCCATGCGGTTTTTTCCTGTGATTAAGGATATTCAAGTCATTCGAAGTTATGCAGGACTCAGACCTTTTTCTCCGGATCATCGACCCATCATATCAGAAACAGAGGTACCGGGCTTTTACGTGGCGGCCGGTCACGAAGGCGATGGTATTGGGCTCTCCCTTATTACCGGCAAATTAATATCCCAAATGATCTGCGACGAACAACCGGCCATCACAATCGAACCTTTAAAGCTGAGCCGGTTTAACGAGAAAGTAACCTATCATTCGGAGCACAACTGAAATTTTCCCTAAAATAAGATGATCTATTCCGACCCGTTTGGTTCTCCGGAAAATCGGGATTTGTGCTTCGCGCCAACCGGCCGAGTCGGGGTGGGGATTCGGATATGGATATGGACGAAAAATTTGAAATTGAAGTGGACGGCCAAACGATTTTAGCTCAGAGAGGACAGACAATCGCAGAGGCGCTGTTGGCCAACGGGTTGAGGGGTTTGCGAATGACAAGAAAGCAATCCCCCCGGGGTGTCTATTGTGGAATGGGGATTTGTTATGAATGCCGGATGATTGTCAATGGTATTCCCAATGTTCGCTCATGTATGACCCTGGCAACACCCGGTTGCAGAATAGCCACCCAGGATGATTCAAGGATAACACTTGAGAAATGAAAGAAGTCGATCTGATCATCATTGGAGGAGGTCCTGCCGGGATTACTGCTGCAACTGAGGCAGCCCGCATGGGAACCGCTGTTGCCTTGATTGATGAAAACGAAAATCTGGGCGGAAAAGTATTTGGCCCACAGGGCAGCACTATCAAAGGTAGTGCTTCGAATAAAATCGAAGACGGCCTTCGGCGTCAAATTATGAAAGACTTTGGTCGGGTCAGGGATAAAATATCGATATATTTAAACACGGCCGTGTGGGATATTGTCGATCAAAGGGTGGTCTTGCTTTATTCAAAATCCGGGCCTGCAGAAGAAGCAAAACGCATTAAGGCTGACAAATTGATTATTTCCGTTGGCGCCTTTGAAAAAGCGATTCCCTTCCCGGGGTGGACGCTTCCCGGTGTGTTTTCGGTGGGAGGGTTAAACACGCTGGTGAAAAAGGGAATTCTGCCCGGAAAACGGTTTTTACTTGCCGGAACCGGTCCCTTGCAGCTTGTATTGGCAAATCACTTAATCAATGCCGGTGCCGACTTAAGCGCCATTGTTAATGCCGCATCCCTCAAGGACATCGCGGCAAGTGCCTTCAAGCTTTTTGCAAGTATTGACCATCTAAAAATACGTTCAGGATTTGACTACCTGCAGAACATCAAAAGGCATAACATATCTGTCTATCGCTCTCATATTATTTCCAAAGTATATGGTACCAGCGGAGTGGAAAAGGCGGAGATTGTAAAGGTTGATAGATTCTGGAATCCGATCAGGGGAACAGAAAAGGCGATCAATGTCGATTCGGTTGCTTACGGGTTCGGCCTGATCCCGTGTACCGAGCTGACCCGGCTCTGTGGATGCAAACATATCTATGATGAACGTCTCGGCTATTGGAGAGTCGAGCTCAATGAAAGAAGGGAAACCAACATATCTGGCGTATTTGCGGCCGGAGACGGTCTGACCATCAAGGGTTATTCTGCGGCCATTGAGGAGGGCAGAGTTGCCGCTCTGGAGGCCTGTGCCCAGCTTGACCGTATCAGTAGAAGAGAGGCCGACAGATTAGTTCAACCCGCGTTAAGAAAATTAAAACGATTCAATCGTTTTGGTCAAATTATGGATATCCTCTCAACACCTAGGCCGGGGATATTCAATATCCTGTCTGATGACACGGTTGTATGCCGCTGCGAAGAGGTAACCATGCAAGATGTGATCTCTGCGGTGGCCGACGGCGCCACAGATGTGAACGATATTAAAAGAAGAACCCGACTCGGGATGGGGCACTGTCAAGGGCGTTTCTGCGGTCAGGTTATAAACGAATTAATATGGAGATTGACGGGCGTTCGCAAACAGCGTGAAATTTTCACGCCCAGAACTCCGGCCAAACCGGTACCTTTTGCGTGTCTTGCAGGGGAATAGAAAAATGGGTTACCGTTCTAAAGATCAAAAGCTTTTTTCGGGAGATGGAGCCTGCCATCGACGGGCCATTTACAAGGGATGCGGATATGATGATATTGATCTTTCGCGGCCGTTGATCGGAGTGGTTAATACGTGTAACGATGCCGCCCTGGGACATGTGCATCTTGATAAACTAGCCGAACACGTCAAGGCGGGAATCTGGCAGGCGGGTGGAACCCCTTTTGAATTTGGTACCATTGCCACCTGTGGAGAAATTTCTATCGGCACACCGCATTTGCGCTACGAAATGGTTATTCGGGATGTGATTGCGTCCTCGATAGAAATCATGGCCAATGTTGAATTGTTTGACGGATTGGTTCTGCTGGCCTCCTGTGACAGCATTATTCCAGGCGTCATCATCGGCGCGTTGCGGACCGGGCTTCCAAGCATTTTTCTCTCAGGCGGACCGCAACTTCCCGGCCGATTTGAGGACCGGCAGGTGGTCATGTCTGAACTCGGTCAGGAAGTATTCGGCGTCCGTTCCAAGGGCAAAGAGAAGCAGCGGCGACTGCGGGCTTTTGAAGATCAGGTATGCCCGGGGCCGGGAGCATGTTCATTGATGGGAACCGCCAACACGATGCAAATAATTGCCGAGGCCTTAGGTATGGCGCTGCCGGGCTCATCGACTGTTCCGGCCGTCTACGCTGAAAAATTGAGATTTGCCAAAAGAACCGGCAGAAGAATTGTAGAGATGGTGAAAAACGATATACGGCCTTCGGAGATCATTACCCGGGCGAGTCTCTTAAACGCAATTATGGTAGAGCTGGCTATTGCAGGGTCAACCAACGCGGTGATGCATCTGATTAGCATTGCTAGAGAGATGGAAATAGATATAGGGCTTGACGACTTTGATCAACTTTCCAGAAAGGTACCGGTTATTTCCAGGGTGATTCCAACCGGACGCGCTACGGTGGTTGATCTGCATAATGCCGGAGGTGTTCCTGCAATAATGGGTGAGCTATTATCCATGCTGGACGATGGAGCTAAAAACGTCTCGGGCGAGACGGTGAAAGAGATCCTAAAAGATGCCGGATCGACCGATACGGCTGTACTCACAACGATTGAGGATCCGGTTTTCCCGAACAGCGGTATTGCAGTGCTAAAAGGTACCCTGGCGCCATTAGGCGCCATAAGCCGAACCACAACCATTCCGGAAAACCGGATGACCCACAGAGGGCCGGCCCGGATATTTCACTCGGATGAAGATGCCTATCAGGCAGTGACAACGGGTAAAATTGAAGCAGGAGATGTGATCATTATTCGCTACGAAGGACCGGTGGGAGCCCCCGGCATGCGCGAGATGATGATGACCACAGATGCACTGGTCGGCATGGGTAAGGCCAACGATGTTTTTGTGGTTACGGACGGTAGATTTTCAGGTTTTACCGAAGGGTCTACGATCGGTCATGTGGCTCCTGAAGCGGCGATTGGCGGCCCTATCGCTATTGTAAAAGAAGGCGATTTCGTGATGATCGATATACCCTCGCGAAAACTGGATCTGGATATTTCTGAAAAAGAAATTACGAGGCGGTTAGAAATTTGGTCGCCACCGCCTCCGAAGGTGCAACGCGGGATTTTGGCCATTTATGCCAAAACTGCTTTACAGGCCCACGAGGGTGCCATGATAGATGACAAATCGAGAAAGCTAGAACCTTATTAGAACCCATCTCAAAAATGTGGATCAGGGTCCGGGGCAAGGCGCGGTTCGGGTCAAAAGCGGAGCATACACATTAGTATGTGAGCATTTTGAGCCGAGCCACAACGCAGCCATGGGCACTTAGACGCATTTTTGAGATGGGTTCTAGGGACTTGATCCAAAATGAAGGAGGTTGCCATGAGTGAGGATCTCTGCGGTTATTTTGGGAAACAATTAAGAATTTCCCTCGATACCAAAAAAGCAAGCGTGGAGGAAATAGATTCTGCGGTTCTTAAGAAGTATTTAGGCGGGGTTGGGTATGGCGCCAGGGTGCTTTATGATGAGATCGAAAAGGGTGTCGATCCTCTCTCTCCGGATAACAAGATCATTTTTGCCACCAGCCCCTTAACGGCAAACAATATCCCTGGTGGGGGCAGCATCATGCTTTGCTTCAAGTCGCCATTAACCCATATATGGGGAGAATCGAGGTGTGGCGGTGACTTTGGGCCCGATATGAGAAGGGCTGGATTTGATGCACTCATCATAGAGGGTAGGGCCACAGAACCGGTTTTCCTTGTAATTAATGATGATGACGTTTCGCTCAGACCTGCCGGGCATATGGTCGGGAAAAAAGTCACCGAAAAGATAGCCATCATACGGGATGAGTTAAATGATCCTAAAATTTCTGTCATGTGCATCGGACCGGCAGGAGAAAAACTGGTAAAAATTGCCACCGTTATGTTAGCGCACCGCGCCGCAGGAAGATGCGGTGCAGGAGCCGTCATGGGATCGAAGAATCTCTTGGGTATTGCAGTCAAGGGTTCACATCAAGCTAAAGTCGCCAATCCGGAGAAAATGAAAACGGCCATAAAAAATGCAATGAACATCATTCGAGAAAGCGAGACAGCTGCCGGATTTAAGGAACACGGAACACCGGGGGATATGGGACCCAATGATGCCGCTGGTGACTGGCCGACAAAAAACTGGCATTCCAATTCCTGGGGAAAAGGAGAAGAACTTTACGATA
>JASFGZ010000211.1:0-7725 GCA_050123495.1 Desulfobacterales bacterium | reverse complement strand
ATTTGCGGAGTTATAATTTAGAAGTGGCTTCAAAACCTCGGATCAGGTTCAAGGGCCCCGCTTGCCAGCGGGGAGATGGGTTTTGAAGCCACTTCTACATATTTTCCGCAATTGATACCGTTCGATCCCCCAACATATTGACATAGCTTCCCATCTCATTATCGTACCATCCGTAGATAACCGCCTGGGTTACCGGAACGCGGATAACCATATCCTGGGGTTTTGCTAACGCTACTTTTTCAATGCCCGGCACTTTTTGCAAATCAATCGTCGCCTCTGCGGTACGCGTGTGGGTCTCGTAACCTTCAATTATCGCTGCAACCCGCGGCAGCCCGATAATATCACAGGAAACATTTTGCTTGTTCGTATAATGGAGGTATCCATGGGCGTCTTCCGTGGCCGCGGTGTCAAAAATGTCATTAATCGTGTCGCGGGTGATAAATGGCCCGGCTGGTTCTTCTTGAAAATTGACGACCAAAATAATCAAAGAGCCGGTCGTAACCGGGATCCGGACCGATTCAGCGATGAAGGCAATTTCTTCCATTTCCGGAATCACCAATCTCAATGCATTGGCGGCACCGGTGGTGGTTAGTATGATATTGTTCATAATACTTCTATTTTTTCTCAGATCCGTCTTTCCTGTTTTCGGAAGTCGATCCAAAACCTCCTGAGATCCGGTGGCAGCATGAACCGTGGCCATGGATGCCGACATGATCTTTTTGGAGCCGAAGGCGTTAACCAAAGGTTTCATCATATGTGCCAGGCAGGTGGTTGTACAGGAAGCATTTGAAATGAGCTTATGGCGCCTCGGATCATAATCATTTTCATTAATTCCCATCACAGTGGTCACCGCATCTTGCGGGGCGAAGGCGCCCTTATCTTTTAGTTTAAACGGAGCAGATACAATCACTTTTTCAGCACCGGCCTCAAAATGACCCCTCAAGGAACCCCCGGGATTCTCAGGTTCGAGTTCCGGATCAAGAAACTGACCGGATGTATCAACAACCAGGCAGACGCCTTGATCCTGCCATCCAATTTCAGCCGGATTTCGCTGTGATCGAAGAAAGCGCACATTAACCCCATCAACACGCATCGAGCCGCTTTCCTCATCCAGATCGCTGATGACCGGATTGGCGCTGTGCCCGTGCAGGTAACTATGCAGCCAGCCGTAAGTTGAATCTCGTTCAACGTAATGCGCAATGTCGTGTAGGGTGGATCCGGGTTGCCGACCAATATTAATGATAATATCATCAAAATATTTACGCCCAACATGGTGCCAGAGCGTCAGTTTGCCAATGCGGCCAAACCCGTTTACACCCAATATTTTTGTATTTGAATGAAAGGTATCCGCGCCCATTTTCAAACAACCCCTTTCTATTACTTAAAAAATGATTGAATATTGAAAATTGAATATTGAAAATTTGTGGATGTCGCTACGCTCCGTCATTTTTCTAATTGGCTTTTTTTAAATTGATCCGCCGCAGGCGGACCTTAAATATTCAATATTCAATTCTAGCTTTTCGGTTTAGGTTTCTTCAACCTTGATTAATCCCTGATAGACCGATCCTTCCTGGCCATCGATACTGATGTATTCGCCGGATTTTATTTTCAACTGATTAAACTCACAGTACTTTTCCTTTTCACGACAATCAAGATTGGTGCAGTTCACAACACACGTTTTACCCAGACGATGCGCAATAACCGCCGCATGAGAAGTCAACCCTCCCCGAGCAGTCAACAAACCATCAGCGGCATGAATTTCCTGGATATCATCCGGAACGGTATCGTTGCGGGCAAGAATCAAATTGGCAGCGGGATCCATGACCCGCCATTCTTCGATCTCTTCCAGTGTAAAAACCAGACGACCACTCATAGCGCCGCCACTAACGCCGACACCGTGGCCCAGATATACAGCCTGGGGATCTTCTTCAAAATCGAAGGTTAACACCTTTTTACTTTCGCGAATGGCCATATCTCGGGTTTGCAGCAAATACATGTCTTCGATTGATGGCCCTTCAAAGGTAAACTCAATTTCCTGGGGACTCCAGCCTCTTTCATCAATCAGGTCATGCGCCCAGTTTTTTAATTCCCGATAAATTTCCGGAAAGTGCGTTTCCATGGTTATATCGGTTTCCCGCATTTCGATTTCCTGCTGAAAAAGCGAAATCGGCATGGTCTTAACCAGTCCGGCAACCACATCTTCTCCTTGGTTGCCGATGGTAAAGTCTCCCCACAGTTTCAGGGTATCACCGGACCACCTGGGATTATGGGTAAAGACAACCCCGGATCCTGATTGCTGAGAAATATTTCCATAGACCATTGCCTGCACGGGAACAGCTGTGCCCCAGTCCTCTGAAATCCCGATAATTCTCCGATAGGCCATGGCCCTTGGAGATTCCCAAGAAGCCAAAACCCTTTTAATTGCCAGGTGAAGCTGTTCGTAAGGCGTTTCGACCATCTGGATTCCTGCGTCAACAATCATGTCTTTGTACCTTAGCGCAACTTTTCGCATCTGATCCCCGGTAAATTCCTTTTTTAGCGGAACTCCCAGCCGCTCTTTGGAGTCATTGATAATCGCATCAAAATCATCTCGCTTCAGACCAAAAGACATGCCGTAGCATTGTAGGAACCTGCGATAATTATCCCAGGCAAACCAGGCATTGCCTGTCTTTTTGGCAATGCCTTCGGTTATTTCTTCATTGTTGCCAACATCCAGCAAGGTATCCATCATCCCGGGCTGCGATATAGAGGACCCGCTGCGCACCGACAGCAATAACGGATTTTGGGTATCTCCGAAAATCTTACCAGTGGCTTTTTCCAACGCCGAAATGTTTTGGTTAATCTGGTCTTTAAAATTCTGCTCTGCCGGAAGATAGTTTTCAATAATCTCCCGACAGCGAAATACTTCGGTCGTGATGATAAAGCCCGGCGGTACCGGATACCCAAACCGTTTGAGCCTGATCAAGTTGAGTCCTTTGTTCCCCAGGTAAATGATTCCCGTGAGCCGGGCAAGGGATGAGCCGATGGGCGTAATGGCATTCTGGGGATCATATAGCAGAAGCTGCCGAAGCTTATCTTTTGATAACTTGTATGACTGCGTAAACAGCGTGCTGAGGATTCGGCTTAAAAACAAATCAAGCTGCTGCAAGCCCAGAGTGAGCGCGATATGGTCGCGGAAAAATGTTTCGGATACCCGATGCTGCAACTTTTCTGGATCGATGGCCTCTACCTGAGGCAAAAATTTTGGCAGCAAGCTGTCAACCGAAATTTGAGAAAAAATTCGGGTGAAGTTTTGGCCGTGAATATTATTAAAGTAATCATTGATGATGTTCTTTACGGCCTGGGCAAATCCTTTAAAAATATCCAGATACTGGGTTAAGGTGAATCCTTTAACTTCCAGGGAATGCGCAAGAAATTCGAGCTGACGCTCGAATTCTACCGACGATATGCCATCCAGTTTCAAGGCCTTATCAAAGAGCCTCAACAAACTGTATATTTGATGAAAAGTGGCTTTGGTAATTAAACTGAGATCAATTTTCTCAACCAGCTCCTCCAAAAGGACATTAACCACAGCTTCGATTCGAAATGAAAGCCCCAGGCAGTCAAATTTCATTTCGCGATAACTTCCATACATGGAAGGGATATCGATTGTAATGTGTCTCTTCTTATATATATCCTGCCTAATTTCATAGGACTTGTCGGACAGGATGGTGGCTTTTAGCTTGTCCAAATATTCCATCAGCAAATATGCTCTCTTCAGCCGATCGGGTTCGGCAAACGCCTGTTCGAGCCGGTTTAAATCCGGTGAGGCTTCCGTCCTGAGTTGAGCCAGGTAAGCTTTCAGTTCAATTAAATCGAAATTATATTTCTGATTCAGGAGCTTGTATAGGATAGCGGCAAGTTCAACGCGTTCCCGATCCAGATTGGAAATATCTTTAACCTCTGCCAGCCATTGCTTAACTTTATCTTCGCTGGCAGCAAGCAAATCAGCCGGAATGCAAACGCCCTTTTCTTTTAATTGGGTCATAATTTTGAAAACACCATCGATATAGGGCCCATGAGTATCGATCTGGTCATAAATTGAAGGGGGAACATAATAGGCTAAGTGTGTTTTATCTCGATTACACCAGAAATGAAGCGTGGCTTCCATCAGATCAATAATTCGGTTGCTGCTTTCTACGTGGCTTTGTTTCCTAAGAAAATGGATGAGAATGTCCCGACGTTGGGTGATCTCGTCAATTCGCGTGGAAATATCTCGCAATCGACCTTCGGCACCAATATCATTAAAATAGACCGGAAAAAGCCGGGTGAGTTGTTTGGCCAGATTATAAACAGGGCTGATAGGCCTGTTTAAAAATTGGGTAATATCGCGCGGAAAAAGATCTATATCTTTGATAAATACCCCGCACAGGGATAGATGAATAATCAGCGCGGAGAGCAATCGAATCGATAGTTTCGGGTTTAACTCGATCAGCTCCAGCCAGGTTCGAATGTTTAAAATGTGTGTCTTGTTAACCTGGATTTGCCATTCATTGCTTACACCTTGAATGTCGGGCGCTGCAAAGCCCAGGTCGATGACCGAATCAATGAAATAATTAATAAGATCAATTTCATCGGTTTTATAAACGCCCTGTCCCATATTCAGAACACAATTGAGTGCTGTGGCCGGGTACATATCGGCCTGCTCTTTTAAAATAGAAAAGGTTTTCTGGATCAACTTTTGGATATAACGGTAATTCTCATGTTCGATGATCCAACCGATCGTCCGATTGATATCCCTTAAAGTTTCCTCGTGAATGAGGGACAGGCCGTTAATACTCATTATATGATACAAAAAAATTAGTTTAAGATGCCGGCCGTGTCCATTTTTTCCTCCCTTTTTCAGCAATGCGGGGGGTATCTCGCGGTATTGCGCTGCAATCTGATGAAAACCGGGGAATTTTAATAAAGACGTCAGAAACGCATCGGGTTTCAGCTGCTGCTTGTTTTCAATACGGCCCAGCTGGCGATTCCATTTTTCAAGCCGCTGATGCGAAATGTTTCTGAAAAATTCTTTATAGGAATTTTGTGGGTCAACTTCAAAAGCTTCTTTTTCAAACCATGACAGGGGATCCTTCTCACTCAACCAGTAGTTATAGGTGAAGTGAAGGAATCTTGTCACCAGCTGGTTGACCGCATTAAGAACACCATCGGATTTAGGGGCGCGGTTTAATAAGTTTTCTGCCAAACGGTTGATCTGATAATAGCTGCGTGTAAACAGCCCGAAAATTTCATCGGATAAACCGAGAATTCTTAAACAGGCGCTGTTGATATTCGGTAGAAATTTATCCAGATCGGGCTCTGAATCCTTAATTATTTTTTGCAATAATAGCATAAGGTTATCAACTGCGTCGATTTTAACTTCAAGTTTAATATCCGACTCAATCGCGTTAAAAAAGATCCCACTCAGCAGATCGGCCGCATCCGGGCCCTTGGGATGATTCTTGATGAGGTGAAAATATTCAAGTGAATATTTTCGAGTTTCGCTTACGATAAAGCGCCAGTTCTTATAAGGGTGGGAGAGTTCTTTCAGTAACGTGGTTAGCCCTTCCATCAAGCCGTAATATTTAGACAACACTTCCTGAAGGGTTGCATATTTTTCATCTATGGCAACATCAACATGATAGTCGGCTAGATTAATTTCGAGGGCTTTGGATTTGACTTTCACCGCTTTTTTTCCTCAATTAAATAGTCATTCGCATTTTGGCGTCTGTCAAGATCTTCAGCGTATCAAAGTTCAGGCGCAATTTCAAGGAAACTCAAGGGGTTCGCGGAGCAAATAGAATTTTTCACTGAGGTTTCAAGGACAGATTTGAGTAATTCAGAAAGCGGAGTTAAATAGGAATCGGTTCAAGGCACATGGCGCATGGCTTAAGGCTGAAGATCAGAAAAAATCGATTAAGCCGTGAGCCCTTTGCCCTGAGCCTTATGCCTTTTACTTAATTTGGATTTCCGTGAAAGGATTCTTTTCGACAGAAATTACCGTGATAACGCGATCAACCGATACACCAGCATCCCCGCCAGCCAGGCGATATCCTCCGGCGATAGAATATCCCCGATATTTTCATTGAACACAATATTCGCCTCTGGTGGAAATTCGTCATCACCGGCCCATAAAATTAGTCGCACAGGTATGTTGGGAAACAGCCGGAATTCATATCCCACATCCCCGGTATCAACGATTTTACCACCCAGAATTTCACCGGCTCGTAAAAGACCGTCTGCATTTTGGCCGAAGACTTTCTTTAACGGATCGATAGCGCGTTTGACAAAAGCGCTGTAGTAAAAGGATGCGCCGGGAATCTCACGGTAGGATATCCAGTTATCGGTCAACGGTGAGGGAGCGGGAGACAGCATGTAGTGCAAAATCAGGATTTGCTCTTGAATCGGAACCTCTTTTTGGGAATCCGCTTCATCTACAAATTCCAATTCAGGAAAACTGAGGTGATATCCACGGTTGAGAAAGGAGATCCGAAACCGATTGGCTTCAATGGATTCAAACCCCGTTCGCTGTAAAATCGTATCGAAAGAAACGGTTGCCAGCTTTTCGATCGCAAGTTTCCTGGCATTTTTGTAATCATCTATGCGGGGCATGTGTCTCCTACTTCTAATGAAATCGAATAACGTAATTTATTATCATGATGCAAACTTGGATCAACTGATATAATCGTTAGTTGTCCGTGGTCCGTTGTTGGTTGGATTACAAGCGCCTCGTGATAAAGCATACTATCTAAAATCCGACGGACAACGGGCAACAAGCAACTGACCGATAATAAAAAAGCCCCACCCATGCCAGGAGAGGCTTTTAAATTTCGCAAATCGTTGGACCATTAGTTAAATTTCAAGCCATGAATCCGAATACAATGTCTTTCCAAGGATCACGTTAACGGTCTTGGCGTAGTTCTGCATCTCCTCGGAGAGCGAACCCAAATCCGGTTCGTTGCCGTCCAGCATCCCGTATATCAAATCAACGATGTCCTGGCGATTGCCTTTGGCAATATCGATCAGGGTGTCATCCTGAGGATCGGCAATGACGGAATACATCCCATATTTTTCAAGCATGACCATATAGGTCTGATTCAGAATCGGTCGCAGATGGTCCGGTGGTCCGTTTGAAATATTGGACAGGCCGCAGGTGCTTTTGGCCTCCGGAGCAATTTCCGGCAGCATTTCTTGAAACGTCATCAGGCTCATGAGCTGCGGCTGCTGAATGTTTACCGGTGTAACAATACCGTCGACCCAGATCTTGTCATTGGGAATACCGGCTTCATTGGCAAAATAAAGCAGCTCAACACACAGCGCCGCACGTTCATTTTCATCCCGCGGCAATCCTTCAGGTCCCCACATCAGCGCAATAAAATCCGCATTGTGTTCTGCAGCCAACGGAACCATTCGTTCGTAGCGCTCGGGACGAACCATAATGGAATTAATCAGCGGCGGCCGGGGCGTCTCTTGGTAGACCTTGAGTGCGGCTTCGATGGCATCTATATTGGAAGTATCCAATGCCAGCGGTACATCCGATACAACCTCCTGAACCGTCTGGACAACCCAGGGCATCAGTTCATGGCCGTCTTTTTTGGCCGGCCCGAGGTTAATGTCGATGTAATCCATCCCCTTTTCTTTCTGGAAAAGGGCCTCCTCCTGGATCGGCTTGGGATCCCTTTCTTTAAAAGCGGTGCCGATCTT
>JASFGZ010000210.1:0-7754 GCA_050123495.1 Desulfobacterales bacterium | reverse complement strand
ACACCGCTTCCGACCGGAAAATTGCCGAATGACCTTTTACGTGATTTTCTGAATCAGTTTTGGGTTGCTGACCCCACGGTTCTGATTAATCCCGGTGTCGGAGAAGACATTGCGGCCGTTGATATTGAATCCAAAGAAGTTTTGGTTCTTAAATCCGACCCGATTACATTCGCTACCAGCGCCATCGGGCAATATGCCGTGTTGGTCAATGCCAATGATATTGCGACTTCCGGTGCTGATCCCAAATGGTTTTTGACCACGCTTTTTTTTCCATACGGCACAACGGCATCTCAAATTCGTCATGTGGTCAACGAACTCAAGGTATTTTGCCAGCGATGGGGCATTACGTTGTGCGGCGGGCACACCGAAATCACCGACGCCGTCGCCCGACCGATCATAGCCGGAATGATGGCAGGCACGGTCTCCAAACGTGATTTGATCGATAAACGCAATATGGAAAAAGGCGACCGGGTGTTTTTCACAAAAGGGGTTGCGGTAGAAGGGACTGCCATAATTGCCCGGGAATTTGGAGAGCGCTTGCAGCAGATGGGTATGGCAGCAAAAGAAATTGACCGATGCAGCCAGTTTATAGATAAGATCAGTGTTATTGCTGAAGCGAAAATTGCGGCCGCGACCCTGGGAACCAGTGCGATGCATGATGTAACCGAAGGCGGGCTGGCAACAGCTCTCGAAGAAATGAGCATTGCCGGCAGCCACAAGATCAAAATTTATCCAGACAAAATTCCAGTTTTCCCCGAAACTCGAAAAATATGCGATTTAGTAGGTATCGATCCGATGGGACTGATTGGCTCCGGCAGCCTCTTGATCTGTTGCCGCAAAGCGGGTTGTGAAAAACTGATGGCAGATGTTCGTGATGCCGGCATTGAAATCGCCTGCATCGGAGAAGTAATGGGCCGGGGGCAGGGCCTAAATGCCTATAAAAAAAACAGGCCGGTGAGCTGGCCGGCTTTTGAGGTTGATGAAATTACAAAATTATTTTAGGTCTTTTTTATGCCGCGGCCAAATATTTCAAAAGCAACATCCAGGGTCTGTTTTAGATAATCCTTTTTCTCATCAATAATTTTTTTGCTGGTCAGCCATAAAACAACTCCGGAAAACAGAGACCAGAAAGTGTCCGCCATAGCCAGGGGATGGCGATCAACAAATATCCCTTTATTGACGCCTTCTTTAAATATCTGAGCAATCGATCCGAGCGATTTGCGGGACAGCTCCTTGATTTCTGACATGAGCTGAGGGGATAAATTCTTCAGGGTTTCACTCGATTGCAGATGAAACATATTGATGATGATTAACGGATCGAATTCGTAAACATCGTACATGGCATCCACGAGAGACTTTAACTTTTCTTCAGGCCCGGAGTCTTTTTCTTCATTAACATGTTCGACTCTGATTAAAAGATACTGGAGTATCCGAAGGGAAAGAGAGGCGTACAATTCTTCTTTATTTTTAAAATAAAGATAGAGTGTACCAGGACTAAGTTCGGCTTCCTGGGCAATGTCTTCCATAGTGGCTTTATTAAAACCTCTTTCGGAAAAAACGCGTTTTGCAGCCACCATTATCTGCTGCCGCCGTCTTTCCTTTTCCCTTTCTTTCCTTTCCTGGATTCCCATGGCACTTTCTCCCTGAATATTATTTATTTATAATATGATCTTATAATTATTATTTATGATTTAGTCAAGAAAAATTTCGGGAGGAAAAATGAGGGATGAACTAAAATCTAGCGCCCAGAAGGTTCAGCAAGCGTTGCATGGCCTGGGCCTAACCTGTGAGGTTGTACAAATGCAGGCAACGACTCGAACCGCAGAAGATGCTGCCCAGGCCGTCGGATGCGAAGTCGGGCAGATTGTAAAATCGCTTGTTTTTGAGAGCAAACAGTCCCACCGGCCTATCCTGGTGGTTGCGAGTGGTGCCAACCGTGTAAACGAAAAAAAACTTGGTCAACATATATCAGAGCCCGTCAAAATGGCAAATGCGGAATTTGTGCGTGAGATGACCGGCTTTGCGATTGGCGGTGTACCGCCTCTGGCTCATCGCCACCCGCTGATGATTTTTATTGATGAAGATTTGCTGGAATATAAAGAAATCTGGGCGGCCGCCGGCACACCCTACGCTGTTGTTAAATTGACTCCAGACGAACTTAAAATGATTACCAACGGAACGGTCATATCCGTCAAATAGTCAAAAATTGAGTTTAATTTCCTCTGATAAATAGGGAGACATTTGTTAGAACCCATCTCAAAAATGTGGATCAGGGTTCAGGGCAAGGCGTCCCGTGAATTGAAAACGGAGCGTACACGGAGTACGTGAGTATTTCAATTCGTGGGACAACGCAGCCCTGGGCCCTTAGACGCTTTTTTGAGATGGGTTCTAGCCGATGGAGACCTGGAGTATATCCCTTCTGGCATTCACCCGCTGAATTGTAACCTGTATCAAGTCTTCCGGTTTTAAATCGAAACCGATCGGTATCGGCAGATCACACTCAAGCATATATTGGGTTAAGAGTATCTGAAAATTTCTACGGGTCTTATGCAGCACGATGGCTTCCTCCTTTTGCCCGATTTGATTCTCAAGATACTTCAGAAGCCAATACCGGTGACGGGTGAATTGAAACCTGCCCACATTATTCATTGGCACTTCAAGCAATTGGATGATTTCTGCGATCTGCTCGGCTGTATAAGCTTCTTCCAATCCCAGCGATGCTCTTATCTGCCGCTGATTAGCTAAATCGGAGTATTTCCGAATAGGCGATGTAGCGGTAACATATGCATCCAGGCCCAAGCCCGAATGCCAGTCTGGATCAGTACTTAAAATAAACCGGCTCAACAGCCTGCGTTGCATCCAGTTTTGAAACAAGGTGCCGGTATTATTTTTATATAACCGTTCCCGTGGCTCTGGTTGGGATCTGAATATCGCCGGTACGCGGCGTTTCTTCAAATATTTCGCCATCAACCAGTTGGCCATAATCATTATTTCTGAAACCAGCATCCTTGCCGGACTTTCGCGATTTATCCTGTTTATGGTAATGTCCCGATTTTCATTGATCCAGACATTGATTTCCGGCACGGTGATCTGCACAGCCCTGGCATCGAGCCTTTTCTTGCGGAATTTTTCAGCGATATCCCGCAAAATGAGTATGTTTTGGTTTTCTTCCGCATAAATATTAACGTCAAAGTATGTCAGCTGGTGCTGGACTTTGATTAAACTCGGAAAAATTTCATAATCCATGATCTCAGCCATAGGGCTCAGATCAATCATGATGCTGATAGCCGGGCGCAGTTCCCCGGCTTTCAGGCTGCAGAGTCCCTCGGCAAGAGTGGGTGGCAGCATGGAAATCTTTTGATCCGGCATATAAATGGAACTGCCTCTTGCAAGGGCTTCCTGATCAACCAAGTCGCCTTTTTGAATAACTTGACCGACATCGATAATATGTACACCCAGACGGAAGGACCCGCCCTTTTCTTCTATGCTTAAGGCGTCATCAAAATCTAAAGTGCCCTGACCATCAATGGTCATTAAGGGCATATCGGTTAAGTCCTTGCGGGATGCATCAAATGAAGCAGCCGAATTTGAGCCAACCAGTTGCTTCGCACTGGCCAGGACCTTTTCAGGAAAATCAGCCGGCACTTGGTAGCGATGAAGATCAATGTTTTCATCTTGATCATAGACACCGAGTTTTACAAGGATCTCAAAAATATCATCGATGCTTTCAATTCGCGCTCTGGCGATCAATGCCTTTGCGATGGTATAATCTTCACTTTCTTTTTCAAACAGACAATAGGATTTCAGAATCTCAATATATTGCTGGATCTCCTCGGAAAAAGACTGGGGATCTGAGGCACCGGGGCTTTTCAGCACGCTTTTGAGCCAGCTTCCCCCTGCTTCAATTATCTTATTTTTACGTTCCTCCTGCTGCCGCTGGGCGGCGAGCCGCTCTACCTGCTTTTCTGAATTGGGAAGGAATCCTTGCGGATTGAATTTGAAATAAAGCCGATCATTAAACAAGGCACGCATAACCGCGGATTCATGGTCTCCCGAAGCGTTTTCCGGAAAACAGAATTCGGTCATGGTAGCCAGATCGATCCAATCTTGTTCAGAATTAAGCACCTCCCACAAATCCCTGATGTCGATATCTTTGATTAGTTTCTGGCGCTTTTGAACAACCTGTTTTAAGGTGTGGACCATCTGATCTCTGCCCAGGGTGAGATCAAGACGGATTTTATCTTTATGCAACAGGCGTTTGGGGGAAAGGTTGACCTCTCGATTGTTTTCCGTTAACAACCGTAACCGCTGGTTCTTGACTTCAAGAACCACCGCACACATAATTTTCTGGCGGTCTATGTATTCAACAATACTTCCTGATTCCATAAAAATTACAATAACAACAGACCCCAGTGAAGTCAACGAAAGAAAGGATATGGTATATTTTCAAGAAGATACCCTTTTTGCCGACAACTGGATATGAAATGCATCGAATATCATGAAATCCATCGCGTTAATCAAGCCATATTTTAAAGAAAACCGCAGGAAAATTGCCATCGGTCTGCTCAGTTTAATTATTGTGGACATGTTGCAGCTTTTTATTCCGCGCATCATCAAATGGGCAGTTGATGGGCTAACCGCTTTGCACATCGATCTGTGGCAGCTGCTGGTTTATGCGATCTACATGGCGGTCATCGCCATATTCATTGGTGCCTTTCGGTATGTGTGGCGACGCTGTCTGCTGGGAACATCGCGGCGGGTTGAAGAGGGCCTGCGCAACCGCCTTTTTGCCCACATTCAGACCCTGTCGGCATCTTATTTTGATCGCACCCAAACCGGCGATTTAATGGCCCATGCCACCAATGATATCCAGCAAATCAGAATGGCAACGGGAATGGGAATGGTGGCCTTAAACGATGCCATCGTGCTGGGTGCCGCCGCCATCGGCTTTATGCTCTATATCAATGTAGCCCTGACCCTTTTTGTATTGATCCCCATGCCCCTGATTACCATCAGCACCCGCTTTTTCAGCAAAAAAATGCATCACCGCTATCAAGCCGTTCAGGCCGCTTTTTCAGATCTGACGGAGGTCATCCGGGAGCGCTTTGCCGGAATTCGTATCATCAAAGCCCATAACCGTAAAGAGAAGGAAGCCGCGCGGGTAGAGACGGTCTCAAAAGAATATATTAAAGAAAATCTGGGTCTGGTAAAAATTGTGGGATCTTTTTTCCCCATGATGCTTCTTTTTACAAATTTAAGCCTGGCGATCGTACTGTATCTTGGCGGACGCCAGACCATTGCGCTGACCATTTCGCCGGGTGACTTTGTGGCCTTTATCAGCTATCTGGGGATATTGACCTGGCCCATGATGGCCCTGGGTTGGGTCACCAATTTGATTCAGCGCGGACGGGCTTCGCTCGATCGAATCAACCGAATTTTGCAAACCCATCCTGAAATTAAAAATCGAACGGATGCAGCGGTTCTGAATCAAATTCAAGGCCGGATCGTTTTTCAGGATGTTGATTTTGCTTATAATCATAATGGCAGCGGGAGCCCGGCGGCGCTTTCAAAAATTCAGCTGGAGGTGGCGCCCGGAACAGTTCTGGGCATTGTCGGTCCTCCCGGCAGCGGGAAAACAACGCTGCTGAGCCTAATCCCCCGGTTGTATGATGTGTCCCGGGGGGGTGTCTTTCTTGACGGTAACGATGTCCGGTCATTAGAGATGGACAGTTTGAGATCCAATATTGCCTATATGCCCCAGGAGCCCTTTTTATTTGCCGGAACCATCCGGGAAAACCTCACTTTCGGCAATCCGTTGATCAAAGAGACGCAACTGAAAGTGATTGCCCGAAAAGCAGCGCTTTACGATACGATCCGTTCGTTTGCGAACGGCTTTGAAACCATTGTCGGTGAAAAAGGGGTTATCCTCTCCGGCGGTCAAAAACAACGCATCGCTCTGGCCCGCTGCCTGCTCCAAGAAAGCAATGTATTAATTCTGGATGATCCCGTCAGTCAGGTTGACCTGGAAACAGGGACCGCCATTATCGATATGATCAAGTCCATGATCGGTGAAAAGACGATTATCATCGTTTCCCATCGCATATCCGCGGTGAGCTTTGCAGATCAAATTATCGCCCTGGAGAACGGACGCATAATTGAACGCGGCACGCACCGCGAATTGATTGGTACCAACCAATATTATGGTAAAACATTTCAACTTCAAGAAATTGAAGAAGGTGTAAATGCATCCTGATTATGGATATTTTGAGGAACGCCAGCTGGGCAAACCCTATGATGTCAAGCTGTTGAAGCGTCTTTATCCGTTTACGCGTCCATATACATATATGATATTATGGTCTATTGTTCTGGTTCTGGGTATAACCGCTCTGGATCTTGCGCTGCCGTATGTTACCAAGGTCGCCATTGACCGCTATATCGTGCCGCAAACCCAAAGTGGGGTTGGAGCGGGTTTGCCGAGCGATGAAATCAGAGACAGATATCTCAAAGTGGACCTGAAGGACCCGCGTCAATACAAAATCATAAATAAATACAGAGAGTTGTTTAGGATTGAAGGCCAGACAGCCTTTATTTCATTTGAGGCCCTGAAGCGCCTTCAAAAATCCGATTTGAAGATCTTGCGCCAGAATGATGTTGCGGGTCTTGGCACGCTGGCAGCGATCTTCCTGGTTGTTGTATTTTTAAATTTCATTCTCAATTTTAGCCAAAAAATGATTATGGAGTACTGCGGTCACATGATCATGCACGATTTGAGGATGAGGCTTTTCAATCATGTACAAAATCTGGCAATTGAATTTTTCACCCGCAATCCGGTCGGCCGCCTGGTGACCCGGGTGACCAATGACGTTCAAAATATGCATGAGTTATTTACCTCGGTAATTTCTCTGGTATTCAAAGACTTTTTTCTGCTCGTGGGAATTGCTGCGGTGATGCTGGTTCTCAACTGGAAGCTCGCGCTGGTCTCGTTCGCCGTCTTGCCGATAGTGGTCTACGCTTCTGCTAAATTTTCGGTAAAGGCCCGGGATATTTTCCGGGTTCTGAGAATTAAAATAGCCGAAATTAATACCCGTTTTGCTGAAACCATCGAAGGTATCCGGGTCATTCAACTCATGCGCCAGGAAGCGGAAAATTACAAAAAATTCCATGGGCTAAATCACGAAAATTATCTGGCCGGCATGCGACAGATACACGTACTGGCCGTTTTTATGCCGATCATCGAGCTTCTGGGCGTCATTGCCGTTGCCTTGGTGATTTTTTACGGCGGCAGCCGGGTTCTCAATGGCGCCCTGAGCCTGGGAACGCTGGTGGCATTTATTTCGTATATTAGAATGTTTTTCAGGCCGATACGGGACCTGGCGGAAAAATACAATATCCTGCAAAATGCCATGGCTTCAGCTGAAAGAATATTGTTGATCCTGGATACCCAAAATACATTGCCGAAAGCAAGGCCGCAAATCAGGGGCCCTCATTTGGAGGGTATTCATGAGCTCCGTATCGAAGATGTTTCCTTCAGTTATGTCGGAGAAGAAAAGGTTCTCAAAAACGTATCCTTTCGGATTAAAGCAGGGGAAACGGTAGCCGTGGTGGGTCCTACCGGGGCCGGAAAAACGTCGCTGGTCAATCTGATCCCCCGATTCTATGACCCCACATCGGGCCGGATCCTCATCAACGATATCGATATCAGAGAATTCGATCCCGCTGTTTTTCGGGATAAAATAGCGTTGGTGATGCAAGAG
>JASFGZ010000209.1:0-7762 GCA_050123495.1 Desulfobacterales bacterium | reverse complement strand
TCCCAGTTTAGAATCTCCTCGGGCAGCCTATCTTTTGAAATTGCGCTCCTCAGCAGTCCGCCCAGTTTGGCAGTGGCTTCAAATACGATTGTATCATGTCCCAGGCGGGCCGTAAAAAAAGCAGCCGACAAACCCTGTACGCCACCACCCACAACTGCAATTTTGCGGCCGGTTTCCGGAGCCTTGTAGGGAAGAATACGGTCGCCATTTTCTTTTTCATAATCTGCGGCATAGCGCTTTAAATAGTTGATCGCCACCGGTTCATCAATATAATTTCGCCGGCATTCCAGTTCACACGGCCGGGGGCAAATCCGGCCAATCACAGCTGGAAAGGGGTTGCGTTCCTTGATGACCTGAACGGCGCGATGATTGTTTCCCAGTGAAATTTGACGGATATATTCTCGAATATTAATCCCGGCAGGGCATCCCCGCTGGCAGGGGGTTGTGCATTCTTCCGTGGTGTACTCCCGGATAATCCTGCGGGTAATCGAAGACAGATTAATAATATGCTTCGGACACACTCTTTCACAGGTTCCGCAACCCGTACATTTATTCTCGCTGACGACCGGCACACCTTGCGGTCCCATCGTAATTGCATCAAACGGACAGGCTCTGACACAGGTTCCGAGGCCCAGGCATCCGATGGTGCATACCTTCATGCCGCCTCCCAGGAGTGCCACCGCCCGACAGTCATCTAAGCCATTATAGACATATTTCGTATCTGCATCCTGCACTCCAAAATAGCAGCCCGGTAAGGCGATGTCCGGTTCAACGGCTTCGACTTTAACACCCATAATGTCGGCAATCGCCTCAGCCACTTCCGCACCGGCGGCCACGCACGAATTGGGAGCAGAAAGACCGGCCACAATGGCCTCTGCATTGGCGCTGCAACCCGGCAGCCCGCAACCGCCTCAGTTTGCACCGGGCAATTCATCTTCGATGTCCAGTATCTTAGGGTCAACATACACGTAGAAAACCTTGGAAGCGATCGCCAGGATAATGCTGATGCCCAAGCCCATGCCGCCCATTAATATAATAGCTTCAACCATTAGCGTACCTCAGTTAATTTCGACGTAATTCGTTTTGCACCCCTTAAATGATATGTTTTCAATAATCACGAAAACACGAAATTTATGAAAGCACTAAATTTTTCTTTTTTCGTGTTTTCGTCATTTCGTGCTTTCGTGCTTTCGTGATAGAAATATTCTTTCAGCTCAAGTTTATCAATATTAGCAGATTAAAAAATGGCGCCGAATTTACACTTATCAAAACAGGTCATGCATTTGATGCACTTTTCTTTATCAATGCGGGCAACTTCTTTCTTTTGCCAGGTGATGGCTTCTACGGGACAGGCTCGGAAACAAAGACCGCATTTGGTGCACATTTCCGGCTCCACTTCAAATTTTAACAGCTCAATGCAACGTTTGGCCGGACATTTTTTTTCATATACGTGGGCTTCATATTCATCTATAAAATACCGTAAGGTTGAAAGGACCGGATTGGGTCCGGTCTGACCCAGCCCGCAAAGCGCCGCCTCCTTGATCGTAATTGAAAGTTCCTGCAAGGTTTCAATATCTTCTTTTTTCCCCCGACCGGCACAGATTTTTTCGAGAAGCTGCAAAAGTCGCCGCGTCCCCTCGCGACAGGGCGTGCATTTGCCGCAGGATTCGTCCTGGACAAAATCCATAAAAAAGCGGGCCATATCGACCATGCAGGTGTTTTCATCCATCACAATGGCGCCGCCGGAACCCATAATGGCGCCGACTTTGGCAACTTCCTCATAGTCGATGGGGATATCCAGGTGCTGTTCGGGTACGCATCCGCCCGAAGGACCTCCAAGCTGAACGGCTTTGAACTTCTTCTTTTTCGGAATGCCCCCGCCGATATCATATATCATGGTTCTCAGAGTAGTGCCCATCGGTACTTCAACCAAGCCAATGTTGTTGATATCGCCGGTAAGCGCAAACACTTTCGTTCCTTTGCTGCTTTCCGTACCGACACTGGCATACCATTTTCCGCCATTTATAATAATCTGCGCAATGTTGGCCAGTGTTTCGACATTATTTAAAATTGTCGGCTTTTCCCACAAGCCTTTATGGGCCGGAAAAGGGGGACGCGGTCGCGGCATCCCGCGTTTGCCCTCGATTGATCTCATCAGTGCTGTCTCTTCTCCGCAGACAAACGCACCGGCGCCCTGGTAAATGTCAATGTCAAAATCGAAGCCGGTCCCCAGAATATCTGTTCCCAGCAATCCATACTCTCGGGCTTGTTTGATAGCCAGCTCCAATCTTCGAATGGCCAACGGATATTCTGTTCGTGCGTAAATGTATCCTTGATGGGCATTAATCGCTTTGGCGGCAATAATCATACCTTCCAAGACAGCATGCGGGTCGGCCTCCAATATACTTCGATCCATGAAAGCACCCGGGTCGCCTTCATCGGCGTTACATAGAATGTATTTGATCTCACCGGAACTCTTACTGGCGAACTCCCATTTTAATCCGGTCGAAAAGCCGGCTCCACCGCGACCTCTTAAACCCGAGATCTTTACCTCTGCAATGATTTGTTCCGGACTCATCTCCTGCAGTGCTTTGGCTGCACCGAAATAACCATCTCGGGCAATGTACTCATCGATGACCTCCGGATCGACGATCCCTTTGTTGCGCATGGCCCAAAACATCTGGTGCCGGAAAAATGGAATTTCGTTCATCGTGGGAATCGCTTCTTTGGAGGCGGGTTCGACGTAGAATAGTTTTTTTACCGGCCGGCCTTTTAGAAAATGCTCTTCGACGAGGTTCGGCACATCTTTGGGCTTCAGCTTTTGATAAAAGATACCTTCAGGCTGGACCAGCATAACCGGCCCGACAGCGCAAAAGCCGTTGCAGCCGGTTTCAATAATTTTAATTTCATCGGAAAGTTCCCTGCGCTCCAGCTCTTTTCGAAGCGTTTCCTGAAATAATCCACTCCCACTTGCATGACAGCCCGTGCCGCCGCACAACATCAAATGCGTTCTTGCCTTATTCATGCCCGACTCCTGCATGCGATGATTGAGTATTTTCGATGCATGATCGTCAATCGTCAATATTCAATTTTATCTTTTCCCTGGATAAAAGGTGCCCTATTCGTATTTTTCAAGCGTTTCGATGACTTTGTCGGCTTTCACGCCGCCGTAAGTATCCTGATCGACAACCACCACCGGAGCCAACCCGCAGGCTCCCAAACATCGAACGGCTTCCAGAGAAAAGCGCCGATCTTCAGTGGTGCATCCTTCTTTCACCTGGTATTCGTTGTCGATGCGGCTGATTACTTCTTTAATGCCCTTCACATAACAGGCGGTGCCCATGCAAACCCTAATCTGGTGTCTGCCTTTGGGCGTCAGGGAAAAAAGGGCATAAAAGGAAGCGATTCCGAAAACTTCGCTGCGGGAAAGATTGAGACCATCACTGATATAGTCAATTAGCTCAACAGGCAGCCAGCCGACGACATCCTGACATTCACGCAAAACACCAATAATTGAACCCGGAATTGCTTTGTTGTCGGCGATGATTTCATCGATCTTTGACCACATTTCATCTGTGATATCGGAATGTTTTGGATGGGTATCAGGCATCATTTGCAGATCTCCCTAATTTGCTCGCGTCTGTGACGGATACGATTGAACCGAATCGCAAACAATCATCAAGAATGCGGCGCAGTTAAACAAAAAGGCCCTGAGGGGGACAAGCATATAAGGGAGTGGATATGTCACAATGTCATAAAAATGTCAATGAGAACATCTTGTTTTCATGCGTGATACCTGCCGCCTTGACTGATGCATTTAAGTGAACTAAGATGATTTTTTCCAAAATTCAGAAATTAAAGAGAACCGCCATGCAAAAGATTAAAAAGCAGTTGGCAGAAACCATTGAATTTATCAGAAGTAAGCTAAAACAATCGCCTTATATCGGTTTGCTAACCGGAACCGGTTTGAGTGAAAGTGCGGAATCCATGGCAATCGACAGCATAATCGATTATAAAGATATTCCCCATTTCCCTCTCTCAACGGTTCAAACCCATACCGGCCGCCTGCTCAGTGGCAATATGAACGGCTGCCCGGCTATCGCCATGCAAGGCCGGCTTCATCTATATGAAGGGTATCATCCCCTGGAAGTCACCTATCCCATACGGGTAATGCAGCAACTCGGCGTAAAGGTTCTGCTCCTTTCAAACGCGGCTGGCGGACTGAATCCTAAACTCAGCGCCGGCGAGATCATGCTGATTACCGATCACATTAATCTGACCGGCACAAACCCGCTTATCGGTCCCAATGAAGACAGCTGGGGCGTGCGGTTTCCGGATATGAGCCGGGCCTATGATCAAGAGCTTATCGTTGCGGCGGAAAGCATCGCCAAAACCGCCGGGGCATATCTGCAAAAAGGGATATATGTGGGGCTGGCAGGACCTTCCCTCGAGACACCGGCGGAAGTGAGATTTTTACAAACCATCGGCGCAGATGCCGTCGGCTTTTCGACGGTGCAAGAAGTGATTGCTGCGGTCCACGGCAGCATGCGGGTGCTTGGGCTCTCAACGATTACCAATGTCCATAATCCGGACGATCCGATTCCGGCTACCGTTGAGGAAATCATTGAAGTGGCCAAAGGTGCCACTGCACTGCTGGAAATAATCATGAAAGGGGTTGCTGGAATAATATATGAAACCGAAATCCGCTGATATCCTCGTTGAAAACGGAACCGTACTGACATTAAATGCAAACAATACGGAAATAAGCAACGGTACGGTTGCCATTCGCAAAGATACGATCGCGGCAATCGGACCGACCACCGATTTTTCCGACTGGAGCGCCGCCCGGGTTATTGATGCCAACGGTGGCATCATCATGCCGGGACTGATCAATAGCCACACCCATGCTGCCATGACTTGCTTCAGAGGACTGGCAGATGACCTGCAGTTAATGACCTGGCTCAATGACCATATTTTTCCAGCCGAGGCCAAACTCAATGATCAAAAAGTATATCTGGGGACGCTGCTGGCCTGTGCGGAAATGATCATGTCCGGAACCACCTGCTTCTGCGATATGTATTTGTTTGAAGACGCGGTCGCCCGGGCAGCAAAACAGGCCGGTGTGAGGGCGGTTGTCGGAGAAGTGCTGTATGATTTTGATTCGCCCAATTATGGCCCCATTGAGAAAGGCTTTGAATATACCCAGACACTGATAGATACCTGGAAAGATGACCCTCTGGTCACCATTGCCGTTGAGCCGCATTCAGCCTATCTGTGTCAGCCTGAATTGCTAAAAAAAGCATTTAACCTGACACAATCCCACGGTTTACCCCTTGTCATCCACCTGGCTGAATCCAAAAGCGAAGTTGAACAAATAAAAGAACGGTATGACCGGACGCCGGTGGAACACCTCGCTGAAATCGAAGTTTTGGCCCCCAATGTTCTGGCATGTCATTGTGTTGAGTTGACCGAAAACGATATCTCTTTGCTTCAACGCTTCGACGTAAAAGTCGCCCACAACGCGGAAAGCAACATGAAACTGGCATCAGGTGTGGCACCGATCCCCAGGCTGTTAAATGCGGGCATCTGCGTAGGTTTGGGAACCGATGGATGTGCCAGCAACAACGACCTGGATCTCTTTTTGGAAATGGATACGGTTGCCAAACTCCATAAGGCCAGGGCGCTGGATCCAACCGCAATGAATGCCCGCACCGTATTAAAAATGGCCACCATTCAAAGTGCGCGCGCCTTAGGGCTGAATCAGTTTATCGGCTCCCTCGAGACCGGTAAAAGAGCAGACCTCATCATTATCGACACAAACAAGCCTCACCTGACCCCCATGTATAACCCGGTTTCCCACCTGGTATATGCAGCCATGGGAAGCGACGTCAACACCACAATAATCAACGGCACGGTGGTTATGGAAGACCGCAAGCTTATGTCTTTGGATCTAAAAAAGGTCCTGAAAGACATCAACAAAATCGCAGATGAAATAAAATTGGATAATGCAAGCGTACGGTGAACCCATGAGTTATGATCTTGTCATCCACAACGGAACCATTGTTACAGTTAGTGCCACATTTGAAATTATCCCCGATGGCCTGCTTTGCATAAAAGCGGGCAAACTGCAGCGCATCGAATCCAGGTCCGCTAATCAAACGCTTCCGGCGGCAAAAGAGACCCTGGATGCCTGCGGCGGTCTCATTATGCCGGGTCTCGTGAACACCCATACCCATCTTCCCATGACCTTGTTTCGAGGTCTGGCTGATGATCTACCGCTGGATGTCTGGTTAAACGAGCACATTTTCCCTGCTGAAAATGCGCATATAAATCCAGAAAATGTTCGCTGGGGTGCGCTGTTGGCCTGTGCTGAAATGTTACTTTCAGGAACCACCACCTGCTGTGATGGGTATTTTTATGAAAACGAGGTGGCCGAGGCTGTAAAAATAAGTGGACTGCGGGCTGTCCTGGCCCAGGGCGTCATTGATTTTCCGGCACCAGGAGTCCCGAACCCTGAGGAAAACATTCAGATTACGCAAACATTTGCTGCAAAATGGCACAATCCTTCCTCGCTGATCACCCCGTCCACATTTTGCCATTCAGCTTATACCTGTAGTTCTGAAACGTTGAAAAACGCCAAAGCACTTTGTATCGAAAACGGGTTGCTGTTTCAAATTCACGCGGCGGAAACTCAAAACGAGTACCGACAAATCCAGGATGAACATCGGGCCACACCGATCCAATATCTCGACCAACTGGGCATACTGGATGAAAATACCCTGCTCATCCATTGTGTTTGGGTCGATGATGAAGATATCGAAATTATCGCTGAGCGTAGAGCCGGCATTTCTCATAACCCGGAAAGCAATGCCAAATTAGCAGCCGGAATCGCACCGGTGCCTGAACTGATAAAAGCCGGCATATCGGTGGGTCTGGGCACAGATGGCTGTGCCAGCAATAACAATCTGGATCTGTTTCATGAAATGGACATGGTCGCAAAACTTCATAAAGTTGAAACATTTGACCCAACGGCCATGGATGCCAGAACCGTTGTGGAGTTGGCCACCATCGAAGGTGCCAAAGCCATTGGTCTTGATAAGCATACCGGTTCTCTTGAGATCGGCAAGCAAGCGGATCTGATCATTATCGACACCCAGACACCGCACCTGATGCCCATCTATCACCCCGAATCACACATCGTTTACACGGCCAAAAGTTCAGACGTACGCGATGTTGTGGTGAATGGCTGCGTTCTTGTTAAAGATCGAAATGTTCTTAGTTTGGATGTTGGGGAAATTATGACCAGGGTCCGAGAAATTGCGGCTGATATTAAGAGTTAATGTCAGGTTCAAGGGTTCAGGGTTCAAAGGTTAAAGTTCCAAGGACCTGTTAGATTAGTTTTATTAGTTTCATTGGTTTCATTGATTGACTTAGACTGAACCAATTGAACGAATTAAACCAATCAAACCAATTCAACAGATGTGAAGTCTGAAACCTTAATGCCACTAGCCAGGTGCCAGAACAAGGGACATTTGCAATGAATTTAACTGAAACGATTAAAGCTGCCCACGGGGAAAAACCCGTTGACCTCCTTTTAACCAATACGCAGATCGTTAACGTTTTTGGGGGTGAGATTGTATCCGATGACGTTGCAATCAATGATGGGAAGATTGTTGGATTCGGCCCATACGAGGCCAAAAATATCGTGGATTTAAAAGGCCGATATGTCGCGCCCGGTTTTATTGATGGGCATGTTCATATT